>JAISQU010000147.1 GCA_031274005.1 Spirochaetales bacterium | reverse complement strand
CATGGCCTGGTCCAGGGTTTCGACTTCCTGCGCGAAGCCGCAGAGCGCGGCAAGGCAGAACACGCATACAAGAACGGTTTTTTTCATGGCAAACCCCTAGACCGGGAACACGGCGGTTCTGGTCGGGAGGCTGCAGGGCAGGGGATAAAAAGGTTTACAGGGTTGTAATTTCCGGCGGACGCGGGCCGCGCAAAAAAGCCGGGACGCGTTTTGCAAAAACTACTTAACGGATGTCGGGGGGTTGGGATAAATAGACTAATAAAGTTAGGTTTAACTACGGATAGCATTTTTGTACATTTTTCCTCCCCGCGTCGGATTTCCGCCGGGCAGCGGCGCAACCACAATATAGCGCGGAATTTTAAAGTTCACAAGGGGAAGGAAGAAAGAATTTTAACCGCGAAAAACGCGGACAAAGAAAAGGATTAAAGAATAAAGAGAGGAAAACCGCAGGAAAATTGCCGTCATTCCCGCGCTTGACGCGGGAATATGTTCGGCGTTGTCAGTGTGGTTGGTGGTTGATTTCCTACTTCCCCGCCGGCTTATTAAACGGCCACTTGGGCGCCCGTCCCGAAAGAACATCGTCAATTCCCATAGCCGCTCCCACGGCCATACGCGTCATGGCTTCGCGGGTAAGCGCGGCGTTATGGGGAGAAAGAATAACGTTCTCCAGTTCATACAGCGGATTATCGGCCAAAGGCGGTTCCGGATCATACACATCAAGAGCCGCGCCCGCAATACGTTTCGCCTTCAGAATTTCGTACAGATCCTTCTCGTTCACAATCTCTCCCCGCGCGGCGTTAATCAGGAAAGCGCCCGACTTCATCATCTCGAAGTATTTTTTCCCGATCAGCCCCTTTGTCTCCGGCGTCGCGGGAACATGAAGGCTCACAAAATCCGATTCCCGGAAAACCGCGTCAATATCCGTAACAATCTTCGCCTCGGGAACACCCTTGATTTCTTTGATATAGGGATCATACACAACAACCTTCATATCCAAACCGAAAAAAGCTTTTTTGGCAGTCATCGTCCCGACACGGCCCGCCCCGACAAGGCCCAGGGTTTTCCCCGCCAAATCAATCGCGGGAAATTTATTCCGCAATTCCCATTTGCCGCAGCGCGTCGCCTTATCGCTTGGCAAAAAATACCGCGCAAGGGCAATAATCATACCCACCGCATACTCCGCCACGGAATTCGCATTCGCCTCAGGCGTAAATGTTACCCAGATACCCCGCTCAGTCGCAGTCTTCACATCAATATTGTCGCAGCCCACCCCATGCCGCGCGATAACCTTGAGCTTATTTCCCGCGTCAATGACTTCTTTGGAAAAAGGAGCGGTTCTGGCAAGAATCGCGTCGCAGTCCTTTACATCTTCGGCAATCTGTTCCACCGTAATACCTTTTCCCATTTTGATCGCGTAGCCTCTGTCGGTAAGATATTTCTTCCCTTCCTCAACTACGTCCTGGGGAATTAAAACCGTATAGCTCATATATTTTCTCCTATTTTTTCAGCTTCGCAAGACCCTCGCGGGCCGCGTTCATCATCATTGTTACATCGTTGGACCACAGGTTCATGGTCATGCCTTTATCTATCCAGGGCTGCAGCGCGTCGGTATTCATCAAATGGATACCGGAATATTTTCCCGCTTTTTTCGCGGCGGCAATAATCTTATCCATCGCCTCAAGAAACTTAGGATGCGAAGTCTGCCCCATAATACCCAGGCTCTGCGACAAATCGTTGGGCCCCACAAAAAGAACATCGATACCTTCAAGCGCCATAAGTTCGTCCACAATCCCCACCCCCGCGGGGGACTCTATCTGCGTCATCAAAATACTGTCCTCGTTCTGCTGCTTCATGTACTCCTCCGCCGGAGGGGTTTTCTCCCAGCCGGTATGCGCGCGCAGCAGCGAAACGCCCCGGTTGCCCATTGGAGCGTACTTTGAATATTCAATAAGCTTCTTCGCCGTTTCAACGGACTCCACCGAAGGAACAAGAATCCCCGCCGCGCCCATTTCCATAACCTTCAGCACAATCTCCCTTCGCACTTCGGGAATCCGAATCATCGGCGCGATGCCGCACTCACGGCCCATGGCGAAAAGCCCCGCGACCTGGCTGAAGTCGAAAGGCCCGTGTTCGCAGTCTACGATAAATAAATCAAAACCCGTTACTTTCAGCATCTTCGCGGCTTCCGGATTGGTAAAAGCCGTAATCATCGTACCGATAATCCTCTCGCCGTTTTTCAGGCGCTGTTTTATATTACATTTCATTCCGCGTCTCCTGTAAAAAAATATTAATTTTCCGTTAGTCCCCGTCCAGCGGAGCTTGTTTTTTGTTGAAATAAAACGAGTAAGCGATTGATCCCGCGATAAGCAGCCACAAAACCCAGCAGATAGGCCCGCGGGTAAAGAAAATACTTAAAGCGCCGTCATTGCCTTTCAGGGCGTCCACAAAATATTTTTCCAAATCCCCGCCAAGGATAAAGCCTATAAGGAAAGGCGTTGACGGCAGTTTAAACTTCGCGAACAGATAACCCATCAGGCCGAAAATGATAAGGCTCCATACATCAAACATAACGCCGTTTGACGCCCGGTACGCCCCGACAATACACATCAGAAGAATTATCGGGTACAGGCGCTGGCGGGGAATGTAGATAACCTTCGCGATGTATTTTATGGGAAAAAACATGGTTACGAACATCATGATATTGCAAAACAAAAGCGCGATAAGCACGGTCGTCCACAGAACATGATGTTCCTGGATAAAAAGCGGGCCTATCTGCAAGCCCTGCAAGGCAAAGGCGCCAACCAGAACGGCGGTAGTGGAATCCCCGGGAATCCCCATGGACAAAAGCGGTATAAGAGCGCCGCCCGTAAGCCCGTTATTCGCGGACTCGCTTGCCACAAGCCCTTCAACATGGCCCGTACCGAATTTCTCCGGCGTTTTGGAAAATGTTTTTGCCTGGGAGTACGCCACAATACAGGCGGCGCTGCCCCCCACGCCGGGCATAACGCCGATAAGGGTACCAAGCAGGCTCGAACGCAGAAGATTGACAAACTGCCCCTTAAAGTCAAGAAAAGAGAATTTCCTGCCGCCCTGTTTCTGCGCGTTTGCGTCTTTAACGGTTTTCTTCTTCATGCCGCCTTCGGCTTCCTCGAACATCTGCCCAAGGGCAAAAAGACCTATCAAAACCGGCAGAAGGGCAAACCCGTAAATCAGTTCCCGGCGGAAAATATAGGGTACAAGACGGAGCTTGTTATTGTCGTCAAAAGTTCCCATTAACGCCACAAGAACGCCAAAAAAACCCATAAATATACTTAAAAGCATATCGCCCTTGGACAGGGCCGCGATAATGGTCATGGCAAAAATAATAACCAGAAATTTCTCCACCGCGGAAAAATTAATGGCCAATTGCGCCAGAAGCGGAGTAAAAAGAGCCAGGCACCCAAGGCTGATAAGCCCGCCCACAAGCGAGGATGTTATGCCGATTTTCAGCGCCCGTTCCCCTTCGCCGCGCAGGGTCATGGGATGGCCGTCAAAGCAGGTGGTTATGGAAGACGGCGTTCCCGGTATATTGATAAGGATGGCCGGAATAAGGCCCCCCGAAATACCGCCCACATACATGCCCAGAAGAAGGAAAAGGGATGTTACCAGGCTGTACGCGTAGGTGAGGGGTAAAAAAACGGCGATGGCCATTGTCGCCGTCATTCCCGGAATGGCCCCGAACAGAATGCCCACAAGAAGGCCGATAAAACCCATGGTAAAATTACCAAAAGTCAATATTTCCGCAAGTTCCATAAAATCCCCTTATGGCAGCGAAATGTTAAACACAACGCTGAAAAGATACCATACGAGTACGCATGATATAACCGAAATAATCAGTGAAATAAACACGGACTTGAGTTTAAAAGTCCGGCAAAACAGAAGATTGAAAAGAAAAATAAAAATAAGGCTGGAAACCAGAAATCCCAGCGGCTTGAGCGCCAGAATATAGAGAATAAAAAGACCGAGGCTTCCAAAAAGCATAAAGAAATCGGCGTCTTTTACAAAAAAGCTCCAGTTCCTGCTTACAAGAGGCTGTTTACCGCGGGCGCGCGCAAGCGCGTACTTTACCGCCATAATCACAGCCAGAACAACCAGTATGCCAATTACGATTTTCGGAAAAAACAAATGTGATGTGGAATACTGCACCTCAAGTTTAAAAAAAGAATCCATAGGCCGCCCCGTTTTTAAAAATTACGGCAGGGGAGGCGCGCCTCTCCTGCCGCTAAAAAACTACTTCGTCAAGTCATCAAAGTTGGGAGCATTCGCAATCAGGCCGGTTAGGGAATCGCGTTTCGCGTAAATATAATCTTTCGTTTCCGCGGAACCCTTTGCCTGGGGAAGAAAACCGAGTTTCTTTACCGCGTCGCTATACGCCGGGCTTTTGCAGATATCGGCGATTGCTATATCCATAGCGGCGATAAAGTCGGTCGGCATCCCGGTGGGATAGAACATATAGTATTCCTTGGAAAATACAAAGGGTTTGCCTTCAAGGGTAATACCCTGTTCCTTAAACGTCGGCCAGGTTTCGCTCTCATAGCGTTCGCCGGCGCTTATGCCGATAATGTTCAGCCTGAGTTTGGGATCCACGCCGGGCTTGGTATACTGCTGCAGGGCAGTCGCCACCGCGTACACAACCTGGCAGTTGCCGTCCCACAGGGCCTGGAGTTTCGCGTCGGTAGAGCCGGTAACAAAAACCTTGATTCGGGCGGCGACGTCCTTTCCGTAGGTCTGGTTTACCCATTCATACACGGCGTTGAAGCACAGTTGGGAAACGCCGCCGGCCTCGACCGCGAACTTGACGATTTCCCTGGGATTGTCTTTCATCCACTTGCCCAGCTCCGCTATCGTTTTATAGGGAGCGTTCGCGCTTGCGGCAAAGCAGTCTGCGGTGCTGTAGGCGTAGGTGCCGCCCACGAGGAATTTTTCCAGCTTGTAGTCCTCGGCGTCGTACGCTCCAAAAAGCACGCCCAGATAGGTCATGTCGTGAAACATCATGACCGTACCGCCGTCGGGTTTTGCGGAAACAACTTCTTGTAAGGCCCGGCCCGCGCCTATGGGGTCTATTTTCATGTTGCAGCCGTATTTTTCGGATACGAAGCGCGCAAAAAGGTCCGCGGTCAGATAGGTGTCGCCCGTAACGGCGGTGGAACCGATAACGCCGCGGATGTTTTTCCCCTTCAGATAAGCGGCCGCGTCGGCGCTCGTTTTTATCGAGCCGCCGGCAGCAGCAGCCGGAGCAGCCGGAGCAGCCGCTGCCGGCGCCGGCGCCGAAGCGCCCTCAGACCCGCCCCCTGCGAACACGGGCAGAGTAAGACACGCCAGAAGCAGAACTACCACAATTTTTTTCATACGTTTTTCTCCTTATTTTTTAACGGTCTTCAGGGATTTCCCCGAAAGAACCGTATTTTGCCATATAGTAAATGTTGACAAACAGCCATTTCCATAATAAACTACAGTAATTCGTTATAGTAATACGTTCTACTAATAAAAATGATGGTATCACGGGTATTGGGGATTGTCAAGGACTTTTTTTATTTTTTTATAGCGAGGATGCAGTCTTTTGGTAACGATAAAAGAGCTTGCCGCCTTTACGGGACTTTCCGTGAGTACGGTGTCTTTGGTTTTGCGGGGCGAGGCTAAAAAACGGAGCATTTCCCAGGCGACGCAGGATAAAATCTGGCGGGCGGTAAAAGAGCATAACTACCAGCCGAATATTTCGGCCCGGCGGCTGCGCAGCAAAAAGGCGGGCGGCCTTATCATTGCCATTTTTTGGACGACGGATTTTCGCACTCCGCTGATGGTTCGTTTTTTACGGGGGATTCAGGAGGCGCTTCTCGCGTGCGGCCAAAATCTGGAAATCATTATCCATCCCTATAAGCCTGACGAGCTTCACAGGGAGCGGTCCCTTGTCGAGATGAATATGTTTAACGCCGCCATCATTGCCAATTCCACCCAGGCCGATATGGAATTTCTGGAGAATACGGCTTTTCGTATGCCGATAGTCCTTCATAACCGGATGAGCGATAAGTTTTGCACGGCCTATGTAAATGAGCGCCGTTTGGGATGCCTCGCGGCGCGGGTGTTTGCCTCGCATGAGT
>JAISQU010000117.1 GCA_031274005.1 Spirochaetales bacterium | reverse complement strand
GGTTTGCCAACTCGAAACTCCTTTTGCAATAAGATTTTCCCCCCCCCCCCCCCCCCCCCCGAAAAAGTAAAAAAATAAAAAGAAGCTGCGGAAAGGGGAAACCGCCTCCGGTTTTTCTCTTTCTTCTTTCAACCACTCTTTTTTCTTCGTGCTGTACGCGGCGTTTTATAAATGGCCCCTGAGATGCATACGCTT
Organism: Spirochaetales bacterium; assembly: GCA_031274005.1. GTDB lineage: Bacteria > Spirochaetota > Spirochaetia > DTKZ01 > DTKZ01 > JAISAF01. The sequence goes on along the minus strand of JAISQU010000117.1, from coordinate 19,348 downwards.
TTTTGCCCGTCCCCCATGCCGTTGGCAGTCCGGGGATGAAGGCTTTAAAAACATTGTCAGGGGAAAACAAAATGAAAAATTCTGTGAGAAAACTCTATAGTTTTTTTGCCATTCTTATTGCCGCCGGGCTTTTAAGTCTAGGCGCCTGTTCTGGTAATGAGGAGGATATCTTGTCGTCGTTTACGGATGACCCGGAAGCGGGAAGCATGACGGCCTCTACCGCCGGAAAGATATTTACCCTCAAACAGAACGCGCAAGGAGATGTAACAATTACGAAGTTCAAATCCGCCGCGGCTCTGGCGGCGTATCTGGACGGCTCAACAACTTTTATTATCAGGGAGATAGCGGGAAAACCGGTTACGGGAATCGCTTCAGAGGCTTTTGACGGAAGCGCGCCTTTACCCGATGATCTTCAGTCAATCCAGCTTCCCGATACAATCACGGAACTGGCGGCCGACTCCTTTGTTTCGCTTTCCATTGATCTTCTTATTCCTGAAGAAGTGATTGATTTTCTGGAGGCAACCGATCCCTACGTTTTGTATATGCTGGCGCAGGCGGTAGGCAGCATAAAGCCTTCGGCTGAGGGCGAGCCTATCGATCCCCCGGCGGCTTACGTTGTAACGATAAGCAGCGGCATAACACACGGCAAGATTACCGCCGGCCCAAAAAGCGGCGCTGCGGGCAAAGAAATAACCCTGACAATAAGCCCGGATACAGGCCGGCGGCTTATACAGGACAGCCTGCGCGTGTTTTACGGGGAACCGGAAACCGATGTCCCCCTCAGCCCCCAGGGAAACACTGCCTACACCTTTACCCTGCCCGCTTTCAATGTAACGGTCAGCGCGGCATTTGAAGAGATTCCCGGCGGCGGCGGCGGCAGTACGATTAAGATAAACAGCGCTGCGGATTTACAGAAAATCGGCGAGACCGGATATCCTTTAAACGGAACATACCAGCTGCAAAGCGATATTACCCTGACAAACTGGAGGCCCATGGGGGCCGATCCGGACGCGCCGTTTACCGGCATTTTTGACGGCAGCGGAAAAACCATTGTCATCAATAGTTTTTATACAGCATCCAATCCCACGGCAATAGGGCTCTTTGGATATACCGAGGGGGCGCTCATCAAAGATATAAAAATACAACTGGGGCTTTCTACCCTGCTTAATCTTACAGTCGGCCCCTGTTATGTTGGCGGCGCCGCGGGCTACGCTTCAAATACGGAGATTCAGAATGTTTCGGTGAAGGGCGCCGCTCTTTCAACTGTGTTTAACGGAACTAACGCGGGATTTAATTCAGGCGCCATCGCGGGATTATTAAGCGGCGCTTCGGGATTGATCTCCGGCTGCTCCGCCGAAATTGATGTAAGCGCTGAGAGTTCCGGCATTCATTGCGACACCTCTGTCGGAGGCATCGCCGGGCAAAACCGGGACGACGCAAAAATAATAAACAGCCATTTTTCCGGAAATGTTTCCGCCACGGCGAATAATAATGACAGCCTCGCCGCCGCAGGCGGTATTGTCGGACGAAGCCAGACAGGTCCAAGCATTCAGAATTGCTCCGCCGCAGGCGGCGCGATACAAGCCTTCTCGCATGGGAGTGGAACCAGTTCTGAATACCCCAGTTCCGCTTTTGCCGGCGGCATCGCGGGACGATGCAGTGGTAATTCAACCATAGATATGTGTTACGCAACCAGCAAGGTAAGCGCGGTTTCCTACACAGAGGACGCTTATGCCGGAGGTATAGCGGGGTCTCACGACCAGGCAAGCGTCACGCAAAAAAGTTATGCATCGGGGGATGTCGACGCCACGGCCGCCCGTAACGTGTATTCCGGGGGCATAGCGGGGCTTCATGGTCATGGGAGCTCGGAGCTGCCCGGCAGCGCCAACCAGTCGCGTATTGAGGATACGTACGCCACCGGAAATGTGTCCGCTGAAACATCGGGCAATGATTCGGGTAAGGCCTGGGCCGGAGGGGTAGCGGGGCGTATTGTATCCTCTGCTTCTACAGCCATGATCCAGCGAAGTTACGCGGCCGGTTCGGTAAGCGCTTTGTCCACAGGCGGTACACTCACCATGGCCGGGGGTATTGCCGGAGGACGATACAACGCTGCTTCGATAAGGTTTTCCGCGGCCTTATCTCAGACTATAAGCGCTGTTTCATCAGGCGGAACAGCAGAGGCAAATCGGGTTGTTGGTTCAGGCAGTGGCGACATAAATTACAACATTGCCTATGAGTCAATGAATGTTAACGGTAATTCTTCTGTCGGCGCCGGTGATCTTTCCGATCTGAACGGCAGGGCCGAATCCGCCGGCAATCTAAAAAGGCCTTCGGCGGTCTATTCCTCCGCCGCTCCAGCCGGCCTCTTCTGGGATTTTACCAATACATGGGTTTGGCGGCAGGATTATAGTTACCCTGCCCTGAAATGGCAAACTACAGCGCCCGCAGCGCCAACGCTTCCCTGAACCTCTGACGCATCTCCGCCGCCCGTAAGGGCGGCGGACTTCCCGTAAGCCGGCACGCGCCTAAACCGCGCAACCGGTTTACATTATAACTCTATTAAAATTGCATTATTTCCCGCGCGGCCTTATGATTAAAACAAGGAGAAAAAATGCCTGTTCAGGATTATTTTGACAGCGGCGCCGTGGTTTTTCTGGAATCAGACAACAAGGACGGAGCTTTCCGCGAGATGGCCGCGTTTTTCTCTTCATGCTATCCGTCCGCCGGCGACAGGGACGTTCTGTTTAAGAAAATGATGGAGAGGGAACAGTCTATTTCCACCTGGATAACCAAAGGCATAGCTATTCCCCATGTTCTTATGCCCGATTTCAGGCCCGCCCGCATCGCTTTGGGCATAAGCCGTAAAGGCATTCCCTATGACGCGCCGGATAACCAGCCGGTTCATCTTCTTGTTTTTATCGCGGGAGACGGAACAGAGCATCTGGAGGTTCTGCGGCAGGCCGCGCTGCGCCTTTCAGCGCCTTCGGTGTACGAAAATATTATCACGGCCGCGGACGGGGGGGAGGCGTACAGGGCGCTTGTTTCACCCGAAGAGGCGCGCCCCGGGGGAAACGGGAATCCCATATCCCTCGGCTGCTTCCGGCATGCCCGCGAGCTTGCGCGGGAGGTCGGCGCAAGCCGCATTTTTGTACACGCGGACTGTTTTGATGAACTGGAAATTTTCGCGGAAAAGGATACGCTTGAAATTATTTTTGTAACAATAAGCAAAGCCGATACGCTGCGTAAACGCTTTCCCTCAAATAAAATTATCCAGATACCTTTTAAGGGAATTACCCGCGCCAACCAGATTGATTTATCAGTTGTTTTTGCCCTGTCCCGCGGGCTTGTGAATAAAGCAGAAATTGTTGTCAGTGTATTCGGCATGCCCTATTCGGGGGTTCTGGACACCATTCAGGTAACTGAAATAAACCGCGAGTTCAAAATTTTCTTTTCGCTGACATCGGCGGAAAGCGCGAGCGACCTGGAACATCAGGTTCTTGTGCGGGCCATTGAAATCGCGGGCGAGCTTGCCGAGGAAGGCCGGGAAGGAAAACCTTCCGGCTGCATTTTTGTTCTGGGCGATTACCCGCAGGTACAGCATCATTGCCAGCAGATGATCATCAACCCCTTCAGGGGATACCCCGAGGGAGAACTGAACATCCTTGACCCCAGCCTCAAGGAAACGGTAAAGGAACTTTCAAAAATAGACGGGGCTTTTATCATCCGCGGCGACGGCGTTATGGTTTCCGCGGGCACATACCTGCGCACCCGCGTTGCTCTGGCGGAGCTTCCTTCGGGTCTGGGCGCGCGGCACGCGGCGGCCGCGGCGATTACCATGGTAAGCAAAGCCGTGGCTCTGGCCTTGTCCGAATCCACGCGCAAACTCAGCCTGTTCAAAAATGGCGAGAAAATTATGGAGTTGTAGCTGTAAACTCCACCTTGTCCGCCGCTGTAAAAATTTTCTGCACCTGCTGCCGCGACACCAGAAATTCGGCCGCCCCTTCCCGCGCAAGGGCGTAGAAATCCCTGTTGTACGGAGCAAGCCGCGCCTGAGCCTTTTCTCCCGTGTTCAGCGTATACTCAAGGGAAACTTCCGCGGCGGCGGGGGCTGCCGGGCCGTTTGGATATTCGGCGTCAATCGAAAGGCTTACGCAGGCCCGGTAAAAATCCCTGAAACTGTCTTCGCCGGCCTGCCGGCCATTCAAAAAGTAGGTCTCGCCGCCGTCCTGCCGCTTCACTTCGGCCCTCAGGGTTTTGCCTGCGCCATTGATAACAAAGGAGTCAACCGTTTCAATAGCGGGCGCGCAGACATACCTGTCCACAAGATCAAAAGGCTGGGCGCGCAGCGCGGGGCTTACATCTCTGACAAGAAAAACACCGGGTGAGCCGCCGAGCTTCGCGAATTGCTGAGCTCCGTTCGACTTCCCGAAAAGAATACGCAGGCTGGCGTCCGCGCTTTGAATAAAAACCTGCGCCGCGGGCTTGTCCAGGCCGTAAGGCTCAAGAGAGGCCGGATTATCTTCGTCAAAATCGCTGACGCTCATTTCCTGAAAAAAATACATCAGGGCGGCAAATCTTTCCGCGTCCACCTTGCAGGGGACTTTATAGGGGGAACTCATCATGTATACGGAGTCCCCGCCTTCGGCCTCAATCTGTATGCGGGTTTTGTCTGTCTGCAAAATAAACTGGCGGACCTCGCCGGTCTCCCCGAAAGAAGCAAGTTTTCTGTCCCGTATATCTTTTTTGGCAAGATACAGCCTCTCCCCCGGATAGGTGGGAACCTGGTAGACCCTGGGGTCGCCCTTTACCATGGCGTAATAACCCGAACGGGAAGGGGTTCTTTCACCGCCAAAAAACTCGACCTGAATGCCGTCGGAGGTCGTAATAATTGTATGCCACAGGGGCGGGTCAAGGCCGTATGGTTTTAAGTCTTTCGGCGCTTCGTCAATGATTCTGTCCGCCCGCATATTTGATAAAGACCAGGTCATGCCTTTAATCTCATCCTGGTTAAGCCGGTAGGGGTCCGCCGGAACAGACTCCCAATCCTCGCCTTTTTTTTCAAGGTGAATTCCCGTTGTGGGAACTTCAATTTTTACGACCGTATCAGAGACCAGCGAAGACAACTTGATCTCCTCGGGCCGTACAGCCGCAAGACGTTCTTCGAACTTCGCGCTTTTATAATTCTTTGCGATAAAATACCCGGCCGTCAGAAGAACAACAAGTCCGGCAGCCGCGATTAAAGCCTTTACATTTTTCGACATTGCCTGTTTCCGACTCCTTACAGATGCCTGCGCTTTAGCCAGGTAACAAGACCCGCGGCGAAAAGCGCCAGGGGAATAAACACGACAAAAATCAGCCCAAAAATAATGACATACAGTTCCGTCACGTTCATGGGAACGCTTATAAGGCTTTTGGACCGTATGGAAAGATTTTCCGGCTTGTCCTCAAGCCAGGTGAGGCCGTTCATGAACATATCGATATTTCCCGGTATCTGCCCGAACATATTGATAGGCTCCAGAAAAGTCCCGCAGCCTATGGCCGCAATGCGTGTTTCCCCCTCCTCCGAATCCTCCGACACCGCCATGCCCAAAACGATGGGCCCCTGTATATCCGTATCGGTTATGTCCGGCGTTTCCAGAGACAAATCCGTCCGCAGAAAAGACAACTGCGAGGAAGCAAGAAGAGGGGTAAGCCGTATGGACTGCCGCCTGGGTTCCAGAGAAGAAACTCCCCGCGCGATAGGCAGAACAACCGGAGACCTTTTTTCCAGCAGGGGGCCGGTTATTTCATGGTTAGCCATATCGGGCACAGTATAGTAGGGATTATTCGCCGTAATGTAATTCTTGTTCAGTTCCACGGTAACGCCAAACTCAAAACGAATGCCGTAACCCGAAAATACCTCATCCAGATTGGGAGACGCCCCGGTCATAATATCAATCAGGGCCAGAAGCCTGCCGCCTTTTTCAAGATACGCCCGCAGCCTGTCGGCCTCAATTTGAGTAAAATCCGCCTTGGGCCCGTTCAGAATCAGGGCCGAAGCGTCTTCGGGAACTTCCGACTGAATCAGGTTCAACGGCAGCAGGCTGTAGTTTTCCCTTTCGATCATCTCCTGCATGGCAAGCTGCGCAAGAGGGGTCTCCTGGTGTCCGGTAATCTCGTAGACAACAGGGGTTTCCCCCGAGCTGACATACAGGAGAGCGCCGGTAATCCGTTTCTCAATGGAAAAGCCCGTAATTTGCGGATTTTGGGGGTTCGCGTAATTAACGTCGTACATATCCTGAAGCCGTATAACCCTGAAGTCTTTTTCGCCCTCAATAACCAGAGAACCCTTCTCTATACCCTTTTTATCCTTGTCGTACTGTGTGATAAATCCCGGATTCCTGTCGGGATCGACATCTTCCAGGCTGATATTTTCGCTGCGCGCCGCGTACAAATCTACTATCTGTTTTACCTGGGCGGTTTCCTTTCCCGGTTCCCACAGGCAGTAGATCGTTACGGGAGTTTTCAGGCCGTCCGCGACCTGAGAGCTCTGCTCGGAAAGCGAAAACAGTTTATTCTTCGTCAAATCAAACTGGGGCGCGATCAGCTCGCAAATCAGGTTTGCGCCGATAAGGCCGGCAATAACGGCGATGGTTATGATTGCCGCGTAGCCCCCGTATTTTACCTGCCGCGTACGCAGCGATGATGAAATTTTTGCAGTGTTCTTCACTTTATGCCCTCCTAATTCCAGCGCCGTTTTTCAATAAGCCGTACCGTCAGAAAGAGGAACAGGCCGCTGAAAGAGATGTAATACACCAGAGAGTCCAGTTTCAGCATTCCCATAGAAAAATTCTCGTACCTCTTGTTGAGGGAAAACCATGAAAGAAACTTTCTGATAAAACCCAGGTAAATATCCTGGTTGATAAAATACAGGGCCGTAATGACAACAGCCCCCGCGAGGGCCGCTCCGGCGGTTATGTAAAAATTCTTTGTATTAAAGTAAATAAAAATACACAGGGCCAGAGCCAGAGCCGCGGCGGAAATGATTCCCGACACCATATCCGCGGGAACGCTCTGGCTGAGCGGATCAATAAGCCAAATCATCATTAAAGAGAAAAACGTCACAAGAGCCGCCGTTAACTGGTTTTCCGTCCCCGCGGAGATAAAAACCCCCACGGCTATGTACGAAGCGCCAAGAAGAATAAAGCCTATGTAACTGCCCAGAGTCTCCCACACGGCAAGGTCTCCGAATATCGCTATGACGATAACGTATATCACCGTTACAAGCAGAGTCATCAGGTACACCGCGAAGGCCGCCAGAAATTTACCCAGAACAATTTCAGGCACCGATACCGGACTTGTCAGAAGAAGCTGGTCGGTTTTTTGCCGGCGCTCCTCCGAAAAAAGCCGCATCGTCAAAAGAGGAATAGCGAACAGGTAGATAAAAAGAATGCTCCCCAGAAAACCCGTAAAGTTGGAACTCCGCGCGTACAGGTTGCTAAAGAAAAAGAAAATACCCGCCGCCAAAAGGAAAAAACCCATATAAATACACCCTATGGGAGTAAGAAAATAACTTTTTATCTCCCGTTTCAGTATGGCTATCATTGCTTCGCCGCCTCCTCGTTCGTTGTAACATGAAGAAAGATTTCCTCAAGGCTCATATCCAGAGACCTCATCATCAGGATGGGAATATCCGCGGCCGCGAAAGCGCGGAAAATATCCCTGCGGATATCCGCATCCCCGGCCGCCTCAAGAACAAGCTCTGTGGTACCCTCCTCCTGCGGCTGCCTTTCCTCCTGCCCCGAAACCCCCGCGATTTTCGCCAGAACCTCCGAGACGGCCTCGCGGCCGGCGTCAAGACGCAGAATAATATGACTGCCGCCCAAAAGCCTCTTCGCCAGATTCTCCGGCGTATCGTCGGCCACGATGACGCCCTGATTGATGATAAGAACCCGCCTGCAGACGGCGCTTACCTCCGGCAGAATATGGGAACTCAAAATTATCGTATGATCCTCACCCAGCCGCGTTATAAGATCGCGAATTTCCAGAATCTGTTTGGGGTCCAGGCCCGCGGTAGGCTCATCCAGAATAAGAATCTGCGGATCGCCTATCATCGCCTGAGCAAGCCCGACTCTCTGCTTGTAGCCCTTCGACAGGTTTTTGATCAGCCTGCCCGCCACATCCTGAGCGCCGACGGTTTCCATGACCTGCCCCACCCGCCCGCGCAGAACCTTTGCGGGAACTTTCTTGATCTCCCCCGCAAAAGACAAATACTCCCTGACCGTCATCTCCGGATACAGAGGAGGATTTTCCGGCAGATAGCCAATCTTCCTTTTTGCCTCAATGGGATGCTCCAGAATATCCTGCCCGTCCACAGTTATCGTTCCCTCCGTCGAGGAAAGGTATCCGGTCAGAATGTTCATCGTCGTGGACTTCCCCGCCCCGTTCGGCCCCAGAAAACCCACGACCTCTCCCTTTTCAATTTTAAAATTCGCGTGGTCCACCGCGGTATGAGGCCCATACCGTTTGACCAGGTTCGCAGCTTCAATCACAACTACCTCCCGAACAAAACTACCCCGCCGGGTACAAAGTTATTCTGAATAATTATGACGCCATTCTACAAGCATTAAGAGGGGGTGACAAGTAGGCAACTTCTCCCGCATCGGCGGGAGAAGTTGCCCCGGAAATTGCGGTGAAAGTCACCAGTGCTCTACAGGCTAAACGAGAATATGCCTGAATGTAACGCAATTGCGAAGCAATTGCCGTGATGGTTATGCCCCGTCCGCACATTTCCGTGATGGCGTTCCCGCCGCAAGGCGGGTGGAAATTGCGGTGAAAGTCACCAAACCTCTACAGGCTTGTTCACACAAGCTCCTTAATATATAGTTATATCAGGAGTTGCTATGCAGACAAAAAAAATTCCCTGGACACTTATTACAGGAGTGTTGATTCTCTTTTTTATACTGGCCCTGCTGTCGCCGGCCGCAGTGGCGGATACCACAGATTCAAAAAAGCAGCGGCTAATGTATGTGCTGCAATATGTTTTCGATTTTGTGCAGAATAATTATGTCGACGAGGTTGACCCGGAGGTTATCGCGGAGGGGGCTTTTAAGGGTATTTTTGAAAGCCTGGGAGACCCGCATTCGGCTTATCTTGGCGAGGCGGAGTTCCGCGGTTTGGGTGATATTACGGCGGGGGAGTTCGGCGGGGTCGGTTTGTATATCAATAAGCAGCTTATAAGCAAGGGGCCGGATGGCAGGGATATGCCCGCGTATGTGGAGGTTGTCGCTCCCATTGAAGATACGCCCGCTTACAGGGCCGGCATTCAGGCCGGAGATCTTATCGTCAATGTGGAGGGCGAATCCACGGACGGCCTTGTGCTGGACGAGGTTGTGGAAAAGCTGCGGGGGCCGGTGGGTTCAACGGTAACGGTGACCATCCAGCGGGGGGCCTCATCGGGAGGCCGTTTCGATGTTCCATTGAGCAGGGCGAAGATACAGGTTCCAACGGTCAAGTGGGCGATGATTCCGGGGGGCACGGCCTACCTGCGCATCATACAGTTTACCAGGCACACGCCGGAGAAGGTGGTCGAGGCGATTGAGGCTTTTACCGAACAGAAGTATTCCCGCCTGATTGTCGATTTGCGCAGTAATCCCGGCGGGCTTCTGGACGCGGTTGTGCAGACAGCAGATTTGTTTTTCAATGACGGGGTCATTGTCAGTACCCGCAGCCGTCTTGCTGTGGAAAACAAGATTTTTGAGGCAACGCCCGGCGTTATGGTTCCCTCTTCACTGCCGATAGTGGTTCTTATTGATAACGGGTCGGCTTCCGCCTCGGAGATTTTCGCCGGCGTCATAAAAGACAGAGATAGGGGGATTCTTTTCGGGACAAAAACGTACGGAAAGGGTTCGGTTCAGCAAGTGCACAGCCTGCCGCTGGCAAAGGGCGGTTTCAGGCTGACGATGTCGCGCTACTACACGCCCAGCGGGGTAACTATAGACAAGATTGGCATTGAGCCGGACAGAGAGGTCAAAGAGCCTGATTTGACCGAAGCGCAGACCGCGGAGCTGTCGAAGCTCATTGAGAGCCGCCAAATTCCCAAGTTTGTGCAGGATAATCCCGAGCCGCAGGAAAAACAAACGGCCGCGTTTGTGTCGCGGCTTCTGGCGGAGTTTCCCGGTCTGGGCGAACGCATTCTGCGGCGCATGGTGCGCGGCGAGGTGAACAGGCACATGACGAGTCCGCCGGTGTATGATATGGAGTACGACATGGTTCTGCGGGAGGCGGTAAAGTATTTTTCAGAAGGAGAGGTGAGCGAAGCGCGGTGAGCCCGCGTACGTTTTTTGTATTTGTATATGAAGGTTTTTGTTCTGCCCGCCGGTTTTGAGGGAGGCGATTTCCTGGACCTTGCGGGAGACGATTATCATTATTTGTGCCGGGTGCGCAGGCTGAAGACGGGCGGCAGTTTTCCGGCTGTGGACGCGCGGGGCCGCGAATACCATCTGACTCTGGAGTCGGCCGGACGGAAAAGCTGCCGGCTCAGGGTTCAGAAAAAAGGTTCGTCCTTGCCGGCGGCCGGCGAGGAATCACTGGTTTTGTACCAGTGTCTGCCAAAGGGCGCAAAATTCGATATGATTGTCCGGCAGGCTGTGGAACTGGGGGCGGCGCGTATTGTTCCCGTGCGCAGCCGGTTTTCGGTTCCCCGGCTCACGGATGCGGAGGGCAGACTTGAACGCTGGCGGAGGATTGCCCGCGAGGCTGTTCAGCAGTCAGGCGCGTATGCGCTGCCGGAAATTTCGGCGCCCGTTTCCTTTGACGGCATTCCTGAGGATTTTGGCGAATCACGGGAGGGCGAAAAAAAACTGGGAATATTTTTTCATCAAAATCCTCTTGCAATAAGCTCTCTTCACGGGTATCTTTCCTCTGGCCCCCGGGAGATCGCTTTGGTTGTCGGCCCTGAGGGGGGGCTTGCCGATGAGGAGGTCCAGCTCCTCCTGAAAGCGGGTTTTGTTCCCGCGTATCTGGGGCACAGGGTGCTGCGTACCGAAACGGCGCCGGTTTTCGCGGCCGCGGCGGTACGCATTATTTTACTGGAAAAGGAGAGGTGGAATCTCGCGAATGGAAATCGAACGTATCAAGGTGACGGGGATCCCGGTAGACCATCTGCGGGATGAGGTTTTCGAAGATACTATCCACGCCCTGGCGGAGGGCAGTGAAGTCCGGCAAATTGTTTTTCTTTCGCTCTGGGATCTTATGAGGGCCCGGCGGGACGGAGAATTACGCCGCTGCCTGGAGCAGTCGGCTCTGATTATTCCCGTATCGCGGGGTATTCAGAAGGGCGCCAAATTCCTGAAAAAAACCGTCCCGGCCCGGTATATGCCTTTTGATTTCATCATCAGGCTTTTCGCGGCCCTGGAAGAGCGCGGCCGTTCGCTCTATCTTCTGGGCTGCGGGCCGGAGCAGCTGCGCGGCATCGAACAGAACCTCAGGCAGACTTTCCCCGGTCTGAAAATTGTCGGAAGGTATACGGGATATTATCCCAGGGCCAAAGAGCGTGATATACGCATCGCCATAAAAAAAGCCGCGCCCCATTGTACGCTTGCCGGACCGGGCATACGCGGAAAGGAAAAGTGGATTTCCCGCCACAGGAATGACTTTGCCCCCGGCATTTTTGTCTGGAGCGATTCTGTCATGGATATTATTTCAGGCAAAAGAACCAAAGTATCCCGCGAGGTTTTTCAAAAGGGTTGGGAGTTTTTTCCGGAGCTCATCCGCCGGCCCTGGCGGGTTCTGCGCAGTATTGTGTATATGTATTATCTGCTGCTGCTTGTTATTTATCGCCTTCGAAAGCAGTAAATGCGGACTGTTCTTCTTGTTGACGCTGATCCGGAAGTACACGCCTGTGTGAAACTGGCGCTGGGGCCGGATTTTGCCCTCATGCCCTGCTACACCGGCAGCGAGGCTCTTACAGCCATGAATCGGGAATCCCCCGATGTGATTCTGTGCGAGATCGCGCTGCCGGATATGAACGGCCTGGACATCCTCCAAAGCGACGCGTTTGAGGCGCAGCATTCTGTTTTTATCGCAGCTTCGGCGGCGGGCAATACGCACGCGATTGTCGGCGCGGTCAAGGCCGGGGCGGATGAATATGTTGCGAAGCCCTACAACGCCGAAGATATTCTTGAAACCGTAAGCAGATGCCTTACCCTGAGGGAGGTGGTTCTGTATCCCCCGAAAAACGGCGAAGACTATGCCGGCCGGCGTCTTGTCGGAGAGTCCCCCGCGATGTACAACCTGCGCCGGCAGATACGCGCCTATAGCGCGGCGGACGGCACTATCCTGATTACCGGCGAAAGCGGTACGGGCAAAGATCTTGCAGCCCGGGAGCTGCATCGTGTTTCATCGCGGTCCGCGGGGCCTTTTCACGCGATCAACTGCGGCGCCATGCCGGAACACCTTTTCGAGTCGGAGATGTTCGGAAGCGAGAAGGGCGCGTATACGGACGCCGTGGCGCGGCCCGGTTTTTTTGAGAGTTCCAGCGGGGGAGTCCTGTTTCTTGACGAGGTGGGGGAACTGTCGGCCATGACGCAGGTCAAACTCCTGCGGATTCTGGAAGACAGGCGCGTTGTCCGTTTGGGGTCGCACAAACCCATACCCGTGGATGTCAGAATCATTGCCGCGACCAACAGGGATCTGCATGACGATGTTATTGCCGGAAGATTCCGCAGCGATTTGTTTTATCGCCTGGATGTTTTACGGATACGCATACCCCCCTTGCGGGAGCGCAGGGAAGATATACCCCTTTTGTGTTACACCTTTTTGCAGGACCTGCGGAAAACCGGTTCCGTGAGAAAATATTTTTCCGATTCAGCCCTCAGGACTCTGACCGCTCATTCCTGGCCCGGCAATGTCCGTGAACTAAAAAACGTTATCGAAAGGGCTTTCTGTCTGTGCGAAGACAGCAGAATAGGGCCGGAGTACATTCAGTTGAATTAAATGTCAGGGGATGACGCGTATATAGTGGGCCAGAATGATGGCGTAATTTTTACCATCGGCTTCGTCGGTGTAAACACTGTCAAGGGAACCGGCTATAAGAAGGCGGCAGTTCATGGTTATGGCGTCCGCCCGCGCCGCGGAACCGGAGTCCGGGGTTTCTAGCCTGCCGGCAAAATCCGGCCCCAGAACATACACAAAAACACGAAACAGCGAAACATTTTCCAGCCCTTCCCATTCGCCTCCGGCAACCTCAATTTCGGCCATAAATTCGGCGGGATCGGGGTTAAAGACGAGAATACCCGCTACCGATCCGTCAAATATAACGGCCCGGCCATGAGCGGCGGGGTTGAAGCCGGGGGCTTGAACAATTTTGCTGATTCCTTTTATATCCAGGGAAAAATCGACAATTCTGTCGAAATCCTTTTTTTCAAGGGAGGCAAGAGTCAGAGCGATACCTGAAAATAGCAAAAGCAGTATGGCTTTTTTCATGCAACTGAGTATAGTATGTACTATCCGGGGGAAAAGCGCAAGGCAGGCGACTTCCCCCGCATCGGCGGGGGAAGTCGCCGCCGGAAATTGCGGTGAAAGCCCGCAGTGTTCTACACGCGGAAAAACAAAACACCTGAATGCAGTGCGCGCTCCGCGCGCAGTTCCGGGTTATGCCTTTTCCGCAATTTCCGTGAAAGCGCCCCCCGCATCGGCGGGGGAAGCCGCCGCCGGCTGTCGCTACCCTTTGAGAGGCTTGATAAAAGGTCTGAAAAATAGTAATACGAAAGGGGTGTTTTGCCGATATTTTTATGTGGTATATTAATGTGTTGACAAAATCCATATAAGTTTATAAAATTATGTTATTAAATGAGGGGAATGTCAGGTGAAAAAGCTGATGAAGGGGCATCATGAACAATAACGATATAGTACCTGGATTTGACGAGGAAAAAGACGAAAGTCTTAAAATCAGACTCCAAAAAATCGATACCGCCGAGGGTTGTATAGTTCTTTACCTGACAGGGTATATCGATACGTACAATTCGAACTTTTTCCAGAAAAGGGTTAATCGCGCAATTGAAGCGGGCTTTATCCGGCTTATATTCCATTGCAGCGGTCTTAACTATGTTTCCAGTACGGGAATCGGCTCTTTTACGGCTTTTTTAAAGGCTGTAAAGCCCCGCAGCGGGGACCTTGTCCTTCTGGAAATTCAGCCAAAGGTTTATGAGGTTTTTCAGCTTTTGGGCTTCTCGCAGTTCTTTAACATCAAGGATAACCTTGATGAGGCTGTGGAGTTCTTCTCCAAAGGTGGTGTAAAAGTTGAGTCGGACCTTTTTCCCAAAATTTTCAAATGTCCGATCTGTTCAAAGAAGCTCAAAGCGACAAAACCCGGTCGTTTCCGCTGTTCGGAGTGCAAGACTATTCTTGCCATCGACAACGCGGGACAGGTTTTCCTCGGTTAAGATTTCGGCTGTACGCAAAACATTATAAAAAACCCGGAAGAAAAGGCTTTTACCTGTGACCGCGCTGATTATGCGGCGGAATACAGGCGGAATACCAAAGAACCGCTTTCGAGCGGTGACAAACCGCGGGATGTTTACTTCATCCGGTTTGCCGGCGGCAGCGTCTGTTATACTTCCCGATCCCTGTCCTGCAACGGCAGGACTATTCCCCTTTCTCCTCACGAAGATAAACTGCTGCGGACGCTTATCAGGTTCGCCAACTTACCCGTGTCGCGCGGCGATCTCCTCCGGACGCTGGGATATTCCCCGGGGCAAGTCTCCTGCCGCCTGGTGGACGCTCATATTTCATCGTTAAGACGAAAGATCATATCCTGCGCGGGAATCTCCCCGGAAAGGCGGCTCAACCCCATACGGTCGGTACGCAGACGGGGTTACGGCTTGTGGAATACGATGTGAATAACTTGTGGAAAAAAGTATCTCTTTTCCGGATGAGAAGATAGCATTCTTTTCAAAAAAGCAGGTATGTTTTGTTTCCTATGTATGTAATTCTATACGTATAAAATAAATGCTTATATAATAATGAGTTAGCGCAATTATTACAAAACGGTAGAATTTATTTTTCTTTTTTATGCTGAACCGAGAGCCGGAATATTGTTCAGTCATAGTGAAATGGATGTGAATAGTGTGTGGATAACTTTGTAAACACATAACCGTAACTTGCGTTTGGGGGAAATACGTGTTACGCTTTATTTCGTGAAAGATACTTTATACGCCGTGGTATCCCTGTTTCTGAAAACCGCGGTATTTTTTGTTGGTATTATGCTGGTTGTCATCCTTTCCCCGGTTCTCCGGTTTCCGGCTAAACCGCCTTCCGCCGCGTATTTTCTGTATCAGATTTCCTCCCACGGGGGCGAATCTTTTTTCGCAGCCCTGTTTCTGGCTCTTGTCTCCACGCATTTCAGGATTATCCGCAGGCCGGGAAAAAAACTCCTCTCTTTTGCCCTGGTGCTGGCGGCCGCTTTCTGTATTCTGTATTCCGGACTGTTCGGCCTTGGCGTACTTTTTCCCGGGCCGGACGAGGATGAAGCCTGGGCCGGCATCGGCATGCCGCTGGAGAAGGGCCTTGTACAGCGCGCAGGCGATGTTTTTGTGTGGATCGCGGAAACCGAAGAAACCGGCCGGGCCGGGGCGGGGCCTGTTCTGGTTATGGACAGGGGAAAAGGAGCGGGTAATTTCGATGTGTATGCGGAAGGAGTTTTTGATGCAAAAAGCCGGACGGTAAAACTGTCGCCCGGCGGCGCGGAAATATCCCTCGCGGATCCGGGCGTCGTGTATATTTCGCCGTTTTTGCGGTTTTTTATTGACGACCTGCGCTACATAAGGTCCATACTCCGGCCCCGCGCTCTTTTGGATGTCCCGGCCCTGTGCTCCGTATTTTCCCTTGTGTTTTTTGGTTTTTCCCTGTGGACTCCGGCAAAACTGTCGCGCTGGCCGCTTTTCAACCTGTGGTTTACCCTGGCCGTCATCTGGATTGTTTTTTCCGGAATGCGCTTTCTGGGACTTTACCTTGTCCCCGAACTTGTCCTGTTTGAAAATTTTTCCCGTGTGGCGCGGTACCTTCCCTTGGCTTTTCCCGCTTTTTGCGGGCTGCTCCTTTTTGTCGCAGGCATTTTGGGAAAGCCCGTAACCGAATGGAAGCGGGAGATGCGCTATGACTAAAGCGGGCCGCGGTATAATCCTGACCCTGATTATTGTGTATGTTTTGACGGTAATTATTCTTTTGGGCTGGTCTTTTTTCACGGTTCCCGCCATCAGGATAGGGGCGCTGAAAACAAACTGGATAATCGGCAATACCCTGGAGAACCTTGCGCGGGCTTTGATTCCCGTTCATCTTTCCGCCGTACTTTTTAGTTTTTCCCTGTTTTTCCCCTTTGAGGGCGCGGGAGCGCGGGGACGCGGTTTTTTTGAGCGCCTGCGGTTTATGGGCCTTACTTTTTTGATTCTGACCCTGCTCTACGCATTTCTGCTGGAAGCCGGCCTGCCCCCGGCTCTCAAAATGAAGGAAGAGGCTGTGACGAAAATCCGGCAGGCCGACGAACTGCGGATAAAAGCGAAAGACGCCACAGCGCGGGGTCAACTGAAAGAGGCCCGGCGTTACCTGCAATACGCGCTGGCGCTTTTTCCCGAAGATGAGGAGCTAAGGTATGAGCTGGACACGGCCGACAGGGCCGCGCAAATTGCGGGGCAGGCGCGGCGCGCGGAGGCGCCGGCGGCGGAAAACAGCGCTCTGCTGCTCAATATGAGTTTTGATGATTTTCTTGAACGGGCGAGGAACGCTTTTGACCGTGAGGATTATATCAGCGCCGAATATTACGCCGCCTTCGCCCTGCGGATGAATCTGAATCACCCCGTGCCCAAAAGAATAATCGCGCAGGCGCGGACAAAGCTGGCCGAAAGCCGCCCCAGCCAGGAGGTCCGCGCCGATATGGATTTTTTCCGGCGGAAGCAGGCCGGCGTTGATATCTTGACCGGAGGCGGGATTATCGAGGCTTACAGGTATTTTCAGGATCTTATCGAAGAGAGGCCCGAAGACCCGGATGTGAAGCGCTATCTGCGGCTTGCCCACGCGGAACTTCAAAAAGCGTCTTTTCTTTTGAGCGAAATTCCCCTGACAGCCCTGGGTTCCGCCGGAACTACCGAGGAGTATATTTCGGCGGAAGGCATTGTTTTTATCAATAAATCCAGCGGCGCGGACCGGGAATTTTTGTACATCAGGCGGGTGATACAAACAGACGCGGCGTATTACGTTTTGGATATTGAAGGCATAGCGCTGGCGATGGACGGAAAAGTCCTGTACCATTTCGGCGCGCCCTACGGAAAGTTCATTGACGGTACTCTGCTTATGCACTGTGTTGGGGATGCTGCGAATGAGGACTACGCGCCCGAATATTATGCCGGAAATCCGGGAGACGCCGCCGACCGGCTTTCCGTGACGGCCGACCCGGAGCAGCTTTTTCATATAATTTCGGGCGGACGGGGCTATCGGGATGTTTCCCTGTGGGACCTTGTGCAGACGGCGGAGGCCGCTTCTCTTCTGGGGGTAAGTTCGCATCCTGTTTACATGGCTTTCTTTTCGCGGGTTTTTCTGCTTTTTTCATTTTTTGTTTTATCGTTTTTCGCGGCGGCCTGGGGGCTGCGCTTTAGAAGCAGGTACGCCGCCTCTCCGCCTGTGGTGTATTTTTTCTTTCTGCCGCTTTTGCCCTTCATCATGATTCTGGTTTTTCATGTGTATCAGTACGGCCTGTACGCCCTGCAGGGTTTTCTTTTGTCCGCGCTGGGTTTCTTTGCTTCCGCGGCCGTCTTCTGCGCTGTGCAGGGCCTGTTTCTGTTTTTTGCCCTTCTTGTTTTTGCGAAGCAGATGCGGCAATGAAGAAGGATGAGTTTTTCCGCTTCTCCGCCCGATGGAAGGGGAGGCTTCTGGGGAGCCTGTTTGGAGTTCTTGCGGGACCTTTCGGAATAATTCTGGGGTTTCTTGTCGGTTTTCTTGTCGACTCCGCTTTGGGGTTTTCGTTTGTACGCAGGCGGACAGCCGCTTTTCTGGCGGATCCCGAAAAGACTTCTCTGAAAAACAATGAAACAGGAAAATATTCTTTTTTTTGTCTGGCAGCGGCGCTCTGCATGGCCGCGGGCGGGCGGCCGGATAAAACCCCTTATGGGCTGTACCGCCGCCTTGCGGAATACTATCCTGTAGAAAAAGAAGACGCGGAATACCTGCGGGCCATTCTCGAAAATATGGACGCTTTCGGACCCGCGGCTGATTTAGCGGTTCATGCGGGGGAAGTGCGCCGGCGTGTGACCGAAAACGGGGCAGGGAAAGACGACAGGACTCCGGAGGGCCGGCTTTTGGATTTGTACGCAGGCATACTCTGTTTCGCGGAAGGCCCTGTGCCTCAGGACAGCCTGGCGGCGCTTATTCTGCGCGTCATAACCGTGATATGGGACATACATCCCGCGCATACAGGCATTGAGAAAAAGCCGCTTTGCGCGGAAGAAACCCCCTGGCGCGTTCTGGGCCTTGAGCCGAAAGCGCGAGAGACCGAGGTAAAAAAAGTCTTTCGTCTGCTGGCATCGCAGTTCCACCCGGACGGAGGCTGGGCCCTGTCGGAAATCCAGCGCCGCGAGATGGAAGAAGCCTTCCGCCGCATACGGGATGCCTATGATGCGTGTATGCGTATGCGCCGCGAATCAGGGTGATGCATAAAAATATTCATAAAAGAGCCGGTTCCAAAATGAAAACCGTAATCATTCGTGCGCATTTTTTGCGGCTTCGCCGCAAAAACCCGGGCTTTTCGGGGGTTCCGCCGCTTACGCGGCCGCTCCGCGCCCCTACAATCCCTTGCGCCCCACGGGCTTTTTGCAATTTTGGAACCAGCTCAATGCATATATTATTATTTTATAATATGCTACGAGGTGTTTATGAGAACCGCATTGGATTTGCCGGATGCATTGGTTGCGGTAATCTTTTTGACAATAGAGCAAAGCTCCTGTTTGTCCGGAAGCTGGTAATCGATAACAGCTATCTCTTTTTCAAGCTCGGTAGGAACTTTTAAAACCGGGGAAAGAAAAATAATATTCTTGCGGGTTATCTTTAAAGCGTGGGCAACGTCGCGCAGTTTGCGCACAACAACAGAATCGTTAAGCTGATGATAATCGCGCAGAAGAAAAAGAGCGTTCGCGTCGCCGGGCGCGCCAATTTTTTCCGTGCAAAAATACATGAAGTATGGTAAACTGAAGCGCCCCAGGGAGGGGAATAAACATGGAAAACAGCGAAAAAATAATCGAAAAAACGGTGGCGGAGCTCAGGGAAAGGATTCAGCGGGTCCATACCCCAACAAACAAAGCCTTACCGGGTTCAAAACGCCCTA
>JAISQU010000112.1 GCA_031274005.1 Spirochaetales bacterium | reverse complement strand
ATGATTTTGCAAAAAGAAGACATTCCCCTTCCGGTGGAGGAGAAAAAGAGCCTTGAGGCGATTCTGGCGGATTTGGAAAAAATTATCGGGATGGACTCGATAAAGCGGGAAATAAAGTCGCTGCACAGCCAGTTGGCGCGGAACGCCGATATGCGGGAAAGGGGTATCGCGCAGGAAAATCCCGCCCATCATTTTGTAATAACCGGTAACCCCGGCACGGGTAAGACGACGGTGGCCCGCCAGCTCGGCGCGATTTTTGAGGCCCTGGGGCTGCTTGAGTCGGGCCATGTGGTGGAGGTTGACCGCAGTCAAATGGTCGCCCCGTATATCGGGCAAACCGCCCCCAAGGTAAACGCCCTGTGCGACCAGGCGGCGGGAGGCATCCTTTTTATCGATGAGGCCTACACGCTGCGCCAGAACGACAACGACAGTTTCGGCAAGGAGGCGATTGACGCGCTCCTGAAACGCATGGAAGACGACCGGGGCAAGTTTATGGTGATTGCCGCCGGTTACAAAATGCCGATGGAGGATTTTTTAAGCGCCAACGAAGGGCTCAAGAGCCGTTTTACCAAGCGCTTCGAGCTTGAGGACTACAGGCCGGACGAACTCACCCGCATATTCAAAAGCATGGCGGGTTCGCAAAAATTCACCCTTGCGGACGGCGCTGAAAATCGCGTGCTGGCCTTTTTCAAGGATCGCTGCGGCAGAAAAACCAAAGAGTTTGCCAACGGCCGCGAGGCCCGCAACCTCTTTGACGAGGCCCGCAGGAACCAGTCCGACAGGCTTTCCGCCGCGGACGGTTCCCTGAGCAACGAGGATATGCTCCGTCTGGAGCCGCAGGATATACCCGGCACAACCGCCGAAAAGGCTTTAAGCGTCGAGGAGGCGCTGAAAGAATTAAACGAGCTGACCGGCCTTGCCTCGGTAAAAGAGGCGGTGAGAAAAATCATCAATTCGCTGGAGAGCCAAAAGCTTACCGGCGAAACGGACGCGTTGAGCAAACATTTTGTCTTTACCGGCAACCCCGGCACGGGCAAAACCACGGTGGCGCGTATTCTGGCAAACGTGTTCAACAGCATCGGGATGCTGCCCACAAACACCCTCGTTGAAACCGACCGCAGCAAACTTGTGGCCGGTTACGTCGGCCAGACCGCGCCGCAGGTGAACAAGGTCTGCGATAACGCCATGGGGGGCATTCTCTTTATTGACGAGGCCTATACGTTAAAGCAGTCCGACAATGACCAGTCGGGGCAGGAAGCCATCGACACGATTCTAAAACGCATGGAAGACGACCGCGGTAAATTTGTGGTGATAGCGGCGGGCTATTCCAAAGAGATGGGCGCCTTTATATCCTCCAACTCGGGGCTGCAATCACGTTTTACCGATTTTATCAATTTTGAAGATTACAAGCCGGCGGAGATGGTGAGCATTTTTACCGGCCTTGCGAAGAAAAAGAATATCAGTTTCGCCGGGGGCTTTGAGGAGGCGCTTCAACAAAAGCTCGATAAAATCTACGCCATGCGGGGGCCTTCCTTTGCCAACGCCCGCACGGTGAGATCTCTCTTTGACAAAACCCGCGAAAATCTTAACGGACGTGTTCTTGCCCTGCGGGAAAAGGGCGTCCCTGAGGACGAACTGAAAAGGCTTATTTTCATTATGGAGTCAGGCGATCTGCCCGGCGCCGCCGAAGAAAAGTCGATGACCCTTGATGAGGCGCTGAAAGAATTAAACGCTTTAACCGGCCTTGCCTCGGTAAAAGATGCGGTGAACAAGATCATCAATACCCTGCGCGTGCAGAAGGTTACAGGCGATGTAAAGACGCTTTCCAAACATTTTGTGTTTTACGGCAATCCGGGCACGGGCAAAACCACGGTGGCGCGTATTTTGGCCAACGTGTTTAAGGCTATAGGGATGCTGCCATCCAACACGCTCGTTGAGGTTGACCGCGGCAAGATGGTGGCGGGCTACGTGGGACAGACCGCGCCGCTGGTAAACAAGGTCTGCGACAGCGCCATGGGGGGCATCCTCTTTATTGACGAGGCGTACTCGCTCAAACACGGTCCGCAGGACAGCTTTGGGCAGGAGGCGGTGGACGCCCTCTTAAAGCGCATCGAGGACGACCGGGGCAAGTACGTGGCGATTATCGCCGGTTACCGCCGCGAAATGGACGAGTTTTTGGCGACAAACTCCGGTTTTGAATCCCGTTTTACCGACAAAATCACTTTTGAGGATTACTCCCCGCCGGAAATGCGGGAAATTTTTTACGGCATGGCAAAAAAACAAAACATCAGCTTTAGTGATGGTTTTGACGAGGCGCTTGGGGCGCGTCTTGACGGCCTTTACGCCGCCCGGAGCGCCTCCTTTGCCAACGCCCGCACGGTGCGCCAGCTTTTTGACAAGTCCAAGGAAAACCTCGACACCCGCATTGTCGCGCTTGCCGACGGAGGCGCGGCCGAAGACGACCTCAAACGGGAGAGCCGCGTCATGCGGACGGAAGACCTGGACAAGACGGTTACGGGATAGGGGGAATACATGCAGTGCCTCAGTTGTAATAATGAAATTGATGATGATTCCTTTTTTTGCGATCAATGCGGCGAGCCTGTTTTGGAATGCGACCAATGCCACAGGGTAGGCAAGGGAAAGTTTTGTATTTTTCATCAGGGCGGGAAGATGATAAAGCGGGCGGATATGCAAACAGGAGGAGCGCCGCAGGCGGCGTCCCCGGCGGCGCACAATGCCGCGCCCGCCGCGCCGTCGCCGCAGACTATCGCCTCACCGCAGGCCGCGCCGCCGCCGCAAACCATCCCTGCGCCGCAGGCCGCGCCCTCTTCCGCAGCGCCGCAGGCGGCGCACACTGTTGCGCCCGCCCCTGCATCATCGCAGACCATCACGTCACTGCAGGCCGCGCCGCCGCCGCAAACCATCCCTGCGCCGCAGTCTGCCGCAGCGCCGCAGACTGCAGGGGCGCTTACCCTCATCACCTCGGCAAATGCAACCGGCTTTGTGCTAAGCCCCAATAACGGAGATGTCATAGGGCGCAGGGACGGGCCTTTCACCAAGTATTTTTCATCCTCTTTTGTCTCGGGGAAGCATTGCAGGATTATCCGGCAGGGTGCGGGCTGGGCCGTGGAGGATTTAGGGTCTACCAACGGTACTTTCCTGGGGCCGCAAAAACTCCAGCCCGGCATGCCCTGTCCGCTGTCGCACGGCGACATTTTGCGGGTTGCGGACATTGATTTACGTGTCGAAATAGACGGCGGCGGCAGTACGGTGAGGTTTTAATGAAATTCAATATTTACGCGGCCTGCGATATTGGCTTAAAAAGAAAGAACAACGAAGACATGATTTTGATAAATAACGAGTTTTTGCGGGACCAGGCGCGCGAATTTCTGGTAAGCACAAAGGGCAAAACTGCGGCGGTCTTTGCCGCAGCCGACGGCATGGGCGGCATGGAGCGGGGGGAAGAGGCAAGCGAACAGGTTCTGCGCAGCCTCGCTTCTTTTGTTGAACCCCTCCCCCCCGGCCTAAACAACGAGGAACTCGATCACGTCTTCAAGGTATTCACATCGGAGACCCACGCGAAAATCCCCCGCGATTCCGGCTCCACTCTGGCGGGCCTTTTGGCATACGAGGACAGGCTCTACCGCTTCCATGCGGGGGATTCGCGGCTCTACCTATACCGCAAAAAGGGCCTGAGCCGCCTTACCATCGACCACTCGCTGAAAGAAGCGGGCGGCCAGAGCGGCGCCCCGTCAAATGTTATCACCAATTCTTTTGGCGCGGGCGGGACGGCGTTTCTGGAGTTTGCCCCCCTGGAGCCGCCCCGCAGGGGCGACGCGTTTCTTTTAAGCAGCGACGGCCTGCACGACCTTGTCAGCAGCGAAGAAATTGAAAAACACATGGGGCGCGGCAAACAGACGGTAGAAAAATTGATTGACCTGGCAAAAAAATACGGCGGAAAAGACAATATTTCGGTTGTCAACATTGAGGTTGTGGAGGTATAAAATGACTGTCTTTTTAGTCATCGTGGGACTGGTCATCATAGTAGTGGTGATAATGGTGGGGCTGCCGATACTGTCGGCGGTGCTGGGGGTAGCGTGGATAACAGTGTCGACGGCACTGGCCCCGGTAGTGCAGATGGTACAAAGAATAAAACGAAAGGAAAGTTTGGGCGGTCTTGGCTGGCTGGGCGTTCTCATGGTTGGAGGGGTTCTGATATTCATTTTTGTGAGCGCTTATGAAAGCGTGAAGGAAAAACGCGAAATGGAGGCGCTGGGGATTGAACCTGAAGAAACGGAGAGTATACTCCCCTCCAACATAGCCGCAGCGCTGGACTCCAGCACCCTGTATTTTCAGGGGATGGAAGCGTACAAAAGTTCAATAAGGTACGGCAATGAGCAAAGCCCTTACCGGCTTACAGAGGAACGGCTTTTCTTTACGCGCCTTCCGTCAGGCAATGAGCCGCTGGAAGACCAGGCGGCGGAAACTCTGCCCAAGGGGATGTCGCTGAAAATCGGCGCGCCCATCCGCCGCGGCGAAAATGTCTTTATTCAGGCTGAGTTCTACAGGGCCGATAAGATCACCCGCGGTTTTGCGCACTTTCCCCGGCACTGGGAGGACTCGGTAGAGCCTTTTGACGCCGCCGTAGTTAAGGCCGCGAACCAGGATCGCTATCTGGCTTTCTTAAAGAAAAATTTTAAATTCATGAACGCCCCGGAAAAGGACGCCGAAAAAATGCGGGAGGAGTATCCTGAATATTACCGCCTTCCCGAACTGGACACCAAAAACAATCAGGCTTACGCTTTTGTGGTTGACAAAAAGAACATTGATTTAGCGCGGGCCTATTTTACAAACGAGTTAAACCGGGACATGTATCTGTTCCAAATCGAAAGCGGCTACAAGCCTCCTGATCTGGTGCAAAACGCGCCCGATGTTGACAACACGCTGGAAAACGCCAGGGCAAAACAGGACAACTACTTTAAGGCGGCGGGCGCAGGCTGCGTCCTTACCCAAAACAGGCCCTTTGTTCGCGAGTTGATAGCCGACGCGGCGAAAAAACCTGAAGGCAGATTAGTCAAGGGGATGCGGCTTTTATTCGGCGAAGCGATACGGTACGGTGATACGGTGTATATGCCCGCCGTCTATTATATAAAAGACGAGGAACAGCGTATTTTCGTCCTCTTCCCGCGGCATTGGCAGAGCGGCGCGGAGACCTTCGACTTGCAGGAAAGGCGGGAAAAGGCTGTCCCCTGGGCGCAAATCGACGAGTATTTCAAAAAAACGTACTCCGTCATTGAAGCGCCGACCGCCGACGCCGCCCGTATGGAGGAAGAATACGGCGATTACTACAAAATTGACAAACTTTCCCGCGAAAAAAAGGATTTTTACGGCCAAAAAAAGGCCCAAAAAGAAATTTCCGCCGATATTGAATACTTTTTTGACAATAAAAACATCGACAAGCTCATATTTCAGACAGACAGGGGCTATAAACTTTTAAATCCCGGTCAAAACGGCTAACACGGAGGCAAAATATGGCAAATGATACCGTTAAAATGGGCGGCGGGGATTCAGCCCCCGGGATGGACTCAGACGATTCCACCCTCAGAATGAACCCGGACAATTCCACTCTCAAGATGAACCCGATGGCCCCGGACAATTCCACTCTCAAAATGAACCCTATGGCCCCGGACAATTCCACTCTCAAAATGAACCCTATGGGCTCAGACGATTCCACTCTCAAGATGGGAACGGTCCCCGCCGCACCGCAAAGCCAGGCCGTCTTACAGAACACTTCCGCGTCGGCAAAAAACATAGGCCAGGTAATCACGCTTAACGGCAAAGACTGGAAAATTACAGACGTTATCAGCCGCGGCACAGGCGAGGCCGATGTGTACAAGGTAAGCGGCCCCGGCGGTGAGGTGCGGGCGCTAAAGCTCTACCACCCGGGCAAGCGCTTTCCGCAGGGCGTGCTGGACATTATTAAACAAAAGCCACAAAGCCATGTCATAAAGGTCTACGACTCAGGACAGGCGGACGGCCAGGACTGCGAGATAATGGAATACGCAGAAGGCGGCTCCCTGGAATCCTACCTGCGTGAGGCCGGCGGCATACGCGACAAGGCGATTCTCAAAAACTATTTGCTGCAGTTCAACGAGGGCCTGCGGGAGCTTCATGAGGAGATCCGCATCATCTATCAGGATTTCAAGCCCTCCAACATCTACTTTACAGACAAGGAGCGCAAAAATATCGTGCTGGCGGATTTCGGCATTTCCGCCATGCAGGACCCGCAGGGCGATGACGGGCTGACCCTCGTCAATACAAGCCAAAGCTTAACTTACAGCGCGCCGGACCTTTGGCCGCAGCCTACTGCCGATGGTTCCCTCATCGCGCGGGCGCTGGTAGGCGTCAAGGTCGATTACTTTTCGCTGGGCATAACGCTTTTTGAAATGTGGCTCGGCAAAACCCCTTTTTACGACATTGACGCCGTCACGCGCCAGGCGCAGATAAGGTCGGAATCCTTCCCCCTGCCCGACGCTATGGACGCCGAATTCCAGGCGCTTATCCGCCGTCTTGCCGAAACCAACCCCAAAGTGCGCTGGGGTTATACCGAAATAAAAGAGTGGCTGGAGGGAACCCGCAAAGCTGCAGAGCAGACTGCCGCGGCGGTGCGGGAGGCGCATGCGTTTTCCGCCACGGAGAGTTTTGTTACCCCCGCTGAGCTGGCCGTACTTTTGAAAAAGAACCCCGATTCCGGCATAGAGTATCTTTACAAGGGAACGGTGGAAAGGTGGCTTACCGAATGGAAAGTAGACTTCCTCGCCAACGCGGTAAACAACATCGTGCACTCCGACAGCAGGAAGGACGCGGCGACAAAACAGTTCAACCTTCACCGGACAATCTACACGCTAAACGACGAACTGCCCTTTATCAGCAAGGGCGGCAAAATCTGCACAAATGCCCACGAACTGGCGCAGGCGCTTTTGGATGAGCAGGACTTCTATCTGACAGACCTCCAAAGCCCCTACTCGCTGGCCTACGCCTATCTGAACTGTATAAACCAGGATGTAGAAAAAAACCTTGGTTCGTCCTTCCGGAACAGCGCTTTAAGCCCTAAATACGCGCTCCACACCTTCTATCTGGATTGCACGGGCATGAACCTGCCCATAGGCAGCCGCGTATACAAGGATTTTTCCGAGCTGAAAGCCGAATCGAACAAACAGCAGCAAAAGTATATATCAGATGAACTTGCCGCGCCGGATTCGCTTTTAATGTGTTTTTTGCACAAAAAAGGCGTGGTAAGCAAAAGTACATTCTTTACACTGGATGCGGTTGAACTTTTTACGCTGATGAGCGAACTTCCCTATGTCCGCGGCGATTACGCCGCGCGGCTGCTAAAAAACCCCGCCGGATGCCTCGATCACCTGGCGGCGCTCATAAAGGAAAGCCGCTGGGATTTGATCGATATTTATGCCGGGATGAAGCTGCCGTTTACCGGCCGTTGTTCAAAGTCAACAGGCAAGGACGACCCCACGCCTTTCTACTTTGCGTCTCTTTTTTCTGATTCTGAGTTTTGCGAAAAAGCCTGCGCCTGTCTAAAAGACCGCGGCGCGGACCCCAACGAAACCTCCGGGAACGGTTATACCGCCCTCTATAACGCGGCTCTGGCAGATAAGCCCGACAGCGAAAAACTAAAAATGCTCCTGCGTCTGGGATGCGACCCCAACCGGACAGACGCCGCCGGCGGTGTTACATGTTTAGAACTTGTTTTGAGCACCGGCTCGCTCACCTCCGGGGAAAAAATTGACGCCGCGAGAATCCTCCTGGAGGCGGGCGCCGATCCGTCCAAATGCAGGACCAACCCATTGCTGCTTGTCATAAATAAGATAAGCGGACAGGGCGCCGCGGATTTGGCGCAAAAACTTGCCGACAAAGGCGCCGATCTTACCTATAAAGACCAAAACGGTACGACGCTGCTTATGGAAGCAGCCGTAAAAAACCACAGAGAAATGGTTGAATTCCTTTTGAAGAAAGGCCTGGACCGCTACGCGCTGGACAAGTACAACCGTCCCGCCTTCAAGATGGCCGATGACCCCGCTGTAAAAGCCCTGCTTAAGTCCGGCGGAGCCGTTGCCTTAAAGTACCATGGTTTTATCATCGTCCGCTGTATACTGAAAATAATCGCCATTACAGGCGTGTTCTTCTGTCTGGACACAATAAGCGCGGCTTTGGCGTCCCTCGAACTTGCCCCCCCGGCGCAGCGAACTGCCGCGCATGTTATATCGCTGCTGTTGGCCGCAAACCTCTATTTCGCGGTTTTGGGCAGCCTGACAAAAGTAAAGTACCGTAAAACAGGTTTTATTGTATATCTTGTGGTATTTCCTTTCCTGCTGCCGCCTTTTTTGGCGCTGCTCTCTTTTTTCAGCGGCCTGCTGCCCCCCGGCATTTGGGAATCCATTAACGGGACAGGCACAGCCTGGTGGAACTTTGCCTACAGCGTTTCGCCGCCGGATGCTGGCTCACGTATCCTTGCCGTAAGCATCGCGACCTTTGGCCCGCTGGCCGCCCTGCTTATCTGGAACCGGTATTGGGAAAAAAAGAACATCAGCCAGGTTTACAAAAGCTGCAAATAGGAGCCTGGTGCGCTTAGAGCCAAGCCATTGCCGTAATGGCTTGACAGGTTCAAGACGGCGCAATTTTGCCAAAATTTTTCTCTTGACAGGCAGCCAAAACCATGTAAGGATTACCTGTATGATAGGTAAACAGGCCCGGCGTCTATCCGCCAGAAGGCGTTATTTTTACGGATTTTTTTATGAATAAAATTGATTATACGGTAACAAAGACGAATCTCTACGAACAGATTGCCGACATCCTCGAACAGGCCATTCTGCGGGATACGCAGGCACAAAGGCTGCCCTCCGAGATGGAACTCTCCCGGCGTTTTAATGTGAGCAGAACCGTAATACGCGAGGCTCTGAAGGTTTTGAAAGAGAGAGGGCTTATTCAATCCCGAAACGGCGAGGGTTCCTACATTTCAAAACCAAACACCGATACCGTATCAAATGCCGTAAACCGTATCGTTCAAATGGATAATATCAGTAACGACGATCTTCACAATATGCGGCTCATTCTGGAAACAGCAGGGGTCCGGCTTGCGGCGCTCAACGCCGCGCCCGATGAAATCGAACATCTTCAGAATATCCTGAGGCAGATGGACGATGAATCCCTGCCCTGGGACCGCCGCGTTAATTTCGACGCGGAGTTTCATATAACCCTGGCCCAGGCAAGCCGCAATGACCTCTTGGGAGTGTTTATTGAGGTGATGACCATGCTCCTCAGTGAATATATGTCCAAGGGAATATTCGGATCGGAAGGTATAAAAAAGACTCTTTTTCAGCACCGGAAAATTTTGGAGGCGATACGCAGCAAAGACCCGGACGCGGCCGAAGAGGCTCTGCGCAGGCATCTTGCCGCTTCGCGGGAGAATGTCGGGATATATGAACGGGAAACGAAAACACAGAAATCATCGGCGCGTAAACGCCGGTAAAAAATCAGACGGAGGTATTATATGAAAAAAATTTTGTGCGCTCTTGCGCTCGCGGCGGCTGCGGGCATGCTCTTTGCCGGGGGGGCGTCGGAAGGAGGCGCCGCGAAACAAATCGAACTTGTCTACAGCATGACGGCGGTTCCCACGGATGCCCACGCCGGCGCCATGCGGGTTTTTAAGGAAATTGTCGAAAAGGTTTCCGGCGGAAATATCAAGGTATTGACCTATGACTCGGCGTCGCTGTTCAAACAGGAACAGGAAGTTTCCGCAGTCAAGTCAGGTCAGGCCGACATTTCCGCCGTCGCGGCGCCCTGGCTTACCGATGGTTCGCCCTGGATTTCCATGTTTACCGCCGGCTACATCTTCAAGAGTTACGACCATATGACAGCGGTACTGAACGGCGACATAGGAAAGCAGGTATTTGAACGCGTTGCGAAAGAACAGGGGCTGCGTCCTCTGGGAGCGGAATATCTTGGCACCCGGCAGCTTAACCTGGTAAATGACAAGCCCATAAAAACTCCCGCGGATCTTCAGGGGGTAAACCTGCGTATGCCCAATTCCGATTCATGGCTTTTCCTTGGCCGGGCTTTGGGCGCGAATCCCACGCCGATTTCCTTTTCGGAACTTTATATGGCGCTGCAGACAAAAACTGTGGATGGACAGGATAATCCCCTTCCCAGTACCAAAAACGCGAAATTCTACGAGGTAACAAAATCCATAACCATTACCAACCATGTGGTGGACAGCGTATGGCCGGCCATTAACGAAGCGAAATGGCAGTCCCTTACGGCCCAGCAAAAAGAATGGGTTATGGAAGGCATACGCGCGGGAATTAAGTACTGCGACGAGACAAATCTGAAAGCGGAGGCCGAACTGGTGCAATTTTTCAAGGATTCCGGTCTGAAGGTATACGAGGCGGATCTGAACGCTTTCTCCGCTCATGTACTCGATCAGTATCTTAAATCGGACTACGCGAAAACCTGGGATCTGGATTTATTCAACCGGGTTCAGGCGGCGGGAAAATGACTCTCCTCGCCCTAAAGGGCGAGGTATCGTCGTTCTGCAAGGTATGGATCCGCTTGCGAATAAAAAACCGGCGACAGGCGAAAAAGGGTTTAATAGATTTCCTTTCCTTTTTCGCCTTCACGATTACTGCCAGAGAGGGGGCGCCATGAAAAAAATTCTGCTGTTTCTCCGGAATATATTTGAAGTGTATATACCGGCAGTTTCTTTTATCATTATGTTTCTCACTTTTATTCTCCAGATATTTTTCAGATATGTCATTCATGATCCCCTTACCTGGTCAATGGAAATAATTGTTATAGGCTTTGTGTGGACGGTTACCTTCGGGGCCTGTTACACCATGCGGCAAAGGTCTCATGTCAAGTTCAGCATGATTTACGACAGGCTCTCTCCCCGGCCGGCGGCTGTTATACGCATGCTGGGGAATATCCTTATAACCGCGGCCTTTGCCAGTCTTGTTACGGCATCCTGGAAGTATTCTTTTTTTATCGGGTTTCAAAAAACCGCTGTTTTCAGAATTTCCTATACACTGATATTTTTGCCCTTCGTGTATTTCCTGTGCTCAATTACCGGTTACACCTGCAAGGAACTTATCGAAGATATAAGGGTTATAAAAGGAGTTGCCGGTGACAGCGAAGATCACGCAAAAGCGGAGGCGGTAAAATGAATGCAGCCCTTATCGCGTGCCTTACCGTATTTGCGCTGATTTTTTTTCTGCGTATGCCGATTGCCCTGGGTATGATTGTCTGCGCGGCCTGTTATTTTCTGCTTAAAGGCGGAGACCTGAGCCTTGTCAGCAACCAGATTATAAATACCTATTACACGAATTATGTTATTATCGCGGTTCCCTTGTTTATTTTTACCGCGAACGTCATGAATACGGGAAAAGTAACGGGTATGATTTTCAAGTTTGCGAATACCCTCTGCGGCCGGATGCGGGGCGCATTGGGCCATGTCAATATTCTTGCGTCCCTTATTTTCGCGGGTATGACCGGTTCGGCCATAGCGGACGCCGCGGGACTTGGCAAAATAGAAATTGAGGCGATGCATAACGAGGGATACGATCTGCCTTTTTCCTGTGCCATTACCGCGGCCTCGGCGGTTCTGGGGCCTACCTTTCCGCCCAGCATACCCCTTGTCATCTACGCCATGCTTTCGGGGACATCCGTTGGCGCGCTTTTTCTCGGAGGAATGGTTCCCGCCCTTGTTCTGACTATCGCGCTGATGATTTATGTCAGCATTACCGCGAGAAAACGGAATTATCCCCGGGGCGTAAAGGTCAATTTTCGTACCCTTCTGGCCGTTACGTTTACGTCTCTGCCCGCGCTTTTAACCCCGGTTATACTTCTTGCGGGTATCTATGTCGGCATTATGACCCCCACCGAAGCGGGCGCAGTCGCGGGATTTTACGCAATACTGGTTTCGGCCATCGCATACCGCGCCCTCAGCTTTAAGGATTTGTGGCAAATTATTCTGGCGACAATCAAAGATGTCGGCGCAACCAGCATTATGATAGGCGCGGCAGCCATTATTTCCTATATTGTCGCCCGGGAGCAAATTGCTTCCAATATAGGCGAGTGGATTATCAGTATTTCCGACAACAAGTATTTTTTTCTGCTTCTTGTTAACGCGGTTATTCTTGTTTTGGGTATGCTTATGGATACTTCCACCATTCAGCTTATTTTCGTGCCTATCCTGATTCCTGTGGCTTCCGCCCTGGGTATAGACCTGATTCATTTCGGCGTTGTGGTAACTTTTAATATGATGATTGGTCTGTGTACGCCCCCCTTCGGGATGCTGCTTTTTATTACCGCGGGCATTTCGGAAACTCCTTTAAAGGATATTGTGCGGGAAATCAGATGGCCCCTGGTTGCCATGATAATTGTTCTTTTTGTTTTGACCTATGTACCGCAGACGGTAATTTTTATACCCAAATTTATGGGATTGATGTAAGAGGGAAGCGGAGGAATTTTGTACATGAAAACCTACGGCAGCGAATGGAAGCAAAAATTGAAGGCGGGGGAATTTATTCTGGGCGGACACATCTTTTTGCCCAATCCGGCAATGGCCGAGGCTTTGGCCTGTTTCGGCTATAAATATATATGGATTGACGCGGAACACGGGGCCTTTGACAAGGACGCTATTCTGGCTCATATCGTGGCGCTCAACGGAGCGGGCGCCGGGGCTTTTGTCAGGGTAACCTCCGGGGATCCGGCTGTCATCAAGCCGCTCCTGGAAATGGGGCCCGACGGAATCATCATTCCCAATGTGTGCAGCGCCGAAGAAGCGCGGCGCGGTGTTGCCGCCTGCACGTATCCGCCCAAGGGAATCCGGGGTTTTGGTCCCCGCAGGGCAAGCCGCTATGGCCTCATAAGCGACAAAGAGTACCTTGATTCGGTTGACGGCTGCCTGGTTAAAATTATGCAGATAGAGCACAGGGACGCGGTGGCGCATATCGACGATATTCTTGGGGTAGAAGGCATCGACGCGATAATTATCGGGCCCAACGATCTTTCCGGTTCTTTGGGACTCTTAACCCAAATCCGGCATCCCGATGTTCTTGCCCAATGTGAAAAGGTTATCAGGAGCTGCAAAGCCCACGGCATACCCTGCGGCCTTTCCATCGGCCCGGACAATGCGGATTATATCAAGCGCTGGCTTGATTTGGATGTGAATTTTCTGTTCTGCGGTGATGATATTGCCTTTACAAAAATGGGCGCGGAGGCTGTTATGTCGCAGATTAAGAAAAACCGGTCAGGATAGAAAAACAGCGCGCCGCGAAGAAAATCGCGGACGAAAAGACCGCGCCGTATTGCAGAGAACAATGTTCATCGGTGATGAACAATTAAATTTGGTACGAAAAAGGAGACCGAAATGAAAAGGATTTGTTTGGCGGTGTTTCTGCTGGCGGCCCTTACCGGCGCCGCATTCGCCGGGGGCGAAAAAGAAGGGGCTTCAAAACTGACTTTAAAGTGGGGCGATGTCCAGCCCGGAACCCACCCTTCCGTGCAAATGATTGATCGGGCCGCCGCCGAGGTGGCGGAAAAAACAAGCGGCCGGCTTGAAATCAACTCTTTTCCCGGAGGCCAGCTTGGGGGTTCACGGGACATGATTGAAGCCGTGTCCACAGGCACGCAGGAAATTGTGACCGAAGGCTCGGCGAATTTCGGGCAGTGGGTTCCCTCCATCGCCATTACCGAGGCGCCCTATATCTGGCGGGACGCGGATCACCTTATCAAGGTTCTGCACGGCCCCATAGGCGAAGATTTCAGCAAGGAACTTGTGGCAAAACGCGGTATGCGGATTCTTGGCGCGACCTATTATGGCATCCGCCAGCTTACCACAACCAGCCGCAGGGTGGAAAAAGTCGCGGACATGAACGGCCTTAAACTGCGGGTTCCTGAAAACGATGTATTCCGCGCGATGGCGGAAGCCTGGGGCGCGCGGCCGACTCCCATGAATTTTAACGAACTGTATCTTGCCTTGCAGCAAAATGTTGTGGACGGACAGGAAAATCCCCTTCCCACAATTGACAGCGGCAAATTCCAGGAAATCCAGAAGTATCTTATTTTGACGGGCCATATTATTACTCCCCGGCTGGTTGTTATTAACGAAGGCGTATGGCAAAAGATTTCCGCGGCGGACCAAAAGATCCTACAGGACGCCGTACGTTCCGCTATAGAGTGGCAAAACGGACAAATACTCTCGCAGGAAAGCTCCCTTATTGATAAATTCAAGGCCGCCGGCGTAACGGTTATTCAGCCTGATGTTGCGGAGTTCCGGAAAGTCGTGCTTGATGTTGTTCCGAAAAAATTTGAGGCCAACTGGGGCGCAGGAATGTGGGACAAAATTCAGGCGGTAAAATAAGCCGCTTTGTAAGGCCGTTTTCCGTAAATCCTTCGCGGATTTGCGGACGGTCTTTTCCCCTGAAATCCGCCTGATTTTTTGAAAAGGGCGGGAAGGAACACTATATGCGTTTATTTTGGATATTTTATAACCACGAAAGACACGAAAAGTTCGAAATTTTTACCCGCAATCCTTTCATTATGCCTTTTTTTAGTGTCTTTAGTGCTTTTCGTGGTTGATCTTTTGATTAAGTATACGCATACGGGAAGGAACACCTGATGAAAAAGAAACTGGAATATGTACAAAAAATTCTGGATAAGGCGCTGAATGTTCTTGCCACGATACTTTTTTTCGGGATTTTTTTTGTTGTCCTGTTACAGGTAGTTATGCGCTATTGTCTCAATTTGCCTCTTGCCTGGTCGGAAGAACTGGCCCGGTATTTATTTATCTGGATATCGTTTATCGGGTGGGTGTTTGCCACAAGAAGCGGTACGCATATCCGGATTGGGGCCATTGTTGATAATTTGCCCGGCCCCGCAAAGAAAGCGATTGGAAGCCTGAATTACCTGCTTACAATTATCTTTGCGTGCGTTATGACATATTATGGTTTTATCATGCTGCAAAAAAATCTTGATGTGCCTACCGTTACTTTATTTTTTACCTACGCGGTTGTCTATGTCGCGGCGCCGTTTTCGTCTGTTCTTATAATTTTTTATACTCTGTCCAAATTCATAACGGGCATGCAAGATATGGGGGGGACCTTGTCATGACTATTGTTCTTATCATCTGGCTTGGTTTACTCCTTTTGGGAACGCCGATTTATATCAGTCTGGGAATCGCGTCGCTGCTTAATATACTGATAAGCGGTTTTAGTCCATTAACAATACCGCAGCGGGTACTCAACGCGGCAAATTCTTTTCCGCTTTTGGCCGCGCCGTTTTTTATCCTGATGGGCAATGTCATGAATACATCGGGGGTAACGCGGCGGATATTCAATTTTGCCAATGTTCTTGTAGGATGGCTGCGCGGCGGGCTTGGCCACGCGAATGTGGTCGCGAGCGTTTTTTTTGCTGGCATGTCCGGTTCCGCTGTTGCCGACGCCGGGGGGCTTGGCACTATAGAAATCGCGGCCATGAAAGAAGGCGGATACGACGTTGATTTTTCGGCGGGCATAACCGCGGCGTCGTCGGTTATCGGGCCTATTATTCCGCCCAGTCTGCCCATGGTTATCTACGCGGTTTTGGCGGATACCTCTGTGGGCGGCTTGTTTATCGGCGGGGTAATACCCGGTTTGCTGATGGCTGTATCGCTTATGATAATGGTCGCCATTTTCGCGCGCAAACGAAAGTATCCCAAAAACGCTTTTCCCACGCCTTCGGTTATCTGGAAGGCTTTTAAAAATTCGGTTTGGGCTTTGCTCGCTCCGGCTATTCTGTTTTTGGGAATCGCGTCGGGGATTTTTACGCCTACCGAGGCCGCGATTGTCGCCGCCTTTTACGCCATTATTCTGGGTCTTTTTGTGTATAAGGAGTTCAGCGTAAAAGATCTGCCAAAGATGATTATTATGACGGTTGAAACAAACGGAGTTGTTCTTGCGCTGGTAATGACCGCGGTTCTTTTTGGGTGGAATCTGGCGGTAGCGGGGATTCCCCAGGCCCTCGGGAATTTTCTTACATCGGTTTCCCGCAATCCCTTTGTCATCATTGCCATTATCAATGTCTTTTTGCTTATTGTGGGCTGCTTTATGGAAGGAAACGCCGCGCAGATGATTCTGGTTCCCATTCTGGCCCCGATTGCCCAGAGTCTTGGAATCAACCCCATACAGCTTGGCATTCTGATCGTTCTTAATTTAATGGTGGGAACAATAACGCCGCCGGTGGGAATTGTGCTGTATGTAACGGCAAACGTCGCGCAAATTTCTTTTGAAAGAGTTTTAAAGGCAACGCTTCCATTTCTGATTCCCCTGGTTATTGTTCTGCTTCTCGTATCATATGTTCCGGCTATAACAACATTTCTTCCCAATCTTGTTATGGGAAAATAAAGGAAATAAAAACGATGGATAAAAACTTTTACGGCTGCTGGCCCACAATGATTACTCCCTTTACGGAAGACAACCGTATAGATTTTAAGGCGGTGCGGGAGATAACCGAATGGTTTATTTCCCGGGGCTGCGACGGCATTTTTGCCGTATGCCAGTCGAGCGAAATGTTTTTTTTGAGCGAGCAGGAAAAACTTGACCTGGCAGCCGCGGTAAAAGAAGCGGCCGCGGGCAGGGTAAAGGTTATTGCCTCCGGCCATACCGCCGCTGAGCCCGCCAAACAGATTGAGGAATTGGGGAAGATGGCCGAAACCGGCGTCGAGGCGGTTGTGCTTGTGAGTAACCGCCTGGCGAAAGAAAATGAAGGCGAAGATGTTTTCGTCAAAAACTTTGAGAACATCAAAAGACAACTGCCTCATGTTACATTCGGAATGTATGAATGCCCCTATCCCTATCTGCGGCTTTTAAAAACTGATTTTCTCAAATCCTGCGCGGAAAATAAAAGCCTTGTTTTTCTGAAAGACGTGTGCTGCAGCAAAAAAATTCTTGAGGAGAGGATTTCCGCGATTCGCGGTTTTTCACTGGCCTTGTTTAACGCGAATACGGCGACGCTTTTGGATTCCCTTATCGCCGGGGCCGACGGCTATAACGGCGTTATGGGAAATTTTCACATTGACATTTACAAATGGCTGTACACCAATTTCAAACAGGACCCGGAACTGGCCAGGGAAGTAAGCGACTTTTTAACCATAGCCGCCGTATGCGAGGCCCGGGCATACCCCATGAGCGCTAAATATCATTTCGCCGCAACAGGAATTCCCATGGGCATCACCACCCGCGCAAAGGATGAGAAACTTCTGAATGAAAACGCCCGGCATGAGATAGACAGTCTCATCCGGCTTGAAAATAAGATGAGGGCGGCATTAAAACTTTAAAAATATAAGGGGGAATTGATATGGAAAAAAAACGGCGCCCGGTATCGTATCCGGTAATTGGAATCCGTCCGGCAATAGACGCCCGGCAGGGAGCGTTAAAAGTCCGCGAATCCCTGGAAGAACAAACAATGAACATGGCAAGGGCCGCGGCGAAACTTTTTACGGATAATCTGCGGTACGCAAACGGCGAACCGGTACAGGTTATTATTTCAAACTCCACCATAGGGCGGGTGGCCGAAGCGGCGGCCTGCGCGGAGCAATTCAAACGCGCCGGAGTTGATATTACCCTGACGGTTTCGCCCTGCTGGTGTTACGGTTCTGAAACAATGGATATGGACCCGCAGACGATAAAAGGCGTTTGGGGCTTTAACGGCACGGAGCGCCCCGGCGCGGTGTATCTCGCGGCGGTTCTTGCGGCTCACGCCCAGAAAGGCCTGCCCGCTTTCGGCATATACGGACATGAAGTGCAGGATGCGGACGCTGCGGGTGTTCCCGATGATGTAAAAGAGAAACTCCTCCGCTTTGGCCGGGCCGCTGTTGCCGCCGCGACCATGCGGGGCAAGTCCTATTTACAGATTGGATCGGTCTGTATGGGAATCGCGGGTTCCATAATTAATCCTGAATTTTTTGAGGATTATCTGGGTATGCGGGTTGAGTCGATTGACGAAGTTGAAATTCTGCGCCGCATTGAAAAAGGCATCTACGACAAAGAGGATTACGAAAAGGCCCTTGCCTGGACGAAAAAAAACTGCCCTGAAGGTTTTGATAAAAACCCGCCTGCCCTGCGCAAACCGGCGGACGCAAAGGCCGCGGACTGGGAATTCGTGGTTAAAATGATGTGCATCATAAAAGACTTGTACTGCGGCGAAGCGAATCTGCCGGATGAATACGCCGAAGAACGGCTGGGCCATAACGCGATTGCCGGGGGCTTTCAGGGGCAGCGGCAGTGGACCGATTATTACCCCAACTGCGATTTCGGGGAATCCCTCCTAAACTCTTCGTTTGATTGGGAAGGCGCGCGCGAACCCTATATTCTGGCGACGGAAAACGATACCCTGAACGGCGTTACCATGCTTTTCGGGAAGCTGCTTACAAACACGGCCCAGATTTTTGCCGACGTGCGAACCTGCTGGAACGCCGAATCCGTAAAAAAAGCGGCGGGCTGGGACCTTGAAGGCAGGGCGAAAGACGCGGGCGGGTTTATTCATCTTATCAATTCCGGGGCGGCCTGCATCGACGCCTGCGGGGCCTCGAAAGACGCCCAGGGCAATCCTGTTATAAAACCCTTTTGGGAAATGACCGCCGCCGACCAGGAAGCCTGCCTCAAGGCGACAACCTGGAACGAAGCGGACTTCGGTTATTTCCGGGGCGGCGGGTATTCTTCGCGGTTTGAAACCCGCGCGGAAATGCCCGTTACCATGACGCGCCTGAATCTGGTAAAGGGCCTCGGCCCCGTCCTTCAGCTCGCCGAAGGCTGGACACTGAAACTGCCCGCGGAGGTCTCGGACATACTGTGGAAACGTACCGATTACACATGGCCCTGCACATGGTTTGCTCCGCGGGTCACGGGTAAAGGATCCTTTGCTTCCGCCTACGACGTGATGAACAGTTGGGGCGCAAACCACGGGGCCATTTCCTATGGCCACATCGGCGCGGATATGATAGCCCTGTGCTCAATACTCAGAATTCCCGTATGCATGCATAACGTACCGGAAGAAAAAATCTTCAGGCCCGCTTCCTGGAAATCCTTCGGGATGGACAGCGAGGGTCAGGACTTCCGGGCCTGCGCGGCCTACGGCCCGCTGTACAGGGGAATGCGATGAAATACTTAATAGGAATCGACATAGGCACATCCGGCACAAAGGCTATCATCATGGACACAGGCGGAAAACTCCTCGCCTCAAATTTGCAAACCTACGACGTGCTTACGCCCAAAGCCCTGTGGGCCGAACAATGGCCCGATGTGTGGCTGGGAGCGGCCGAAGCCTCCATCAGGGCGGTGGTGACAAAAAGCGGCTGCAAACCGGAAGCCGTCGCGGGTATCTGCGTCAGCGGACTGTACGGCGGTTCCGGCATTCCCCTCGACGCGGACATGAAACCGGTGCGGCCCTGCCTTATCTGGATGGACCGCCGGGCCTCCGCCCAGGAGCGGTGGGTACTCGAACATATAGGCGCCGGGCGCATACGCGCGATTACCCATAACGGCACAGACCCCTACTACGGGTACACAAAAATTCTGTGGATTCGGGACAACGAACCGGAAAACTGGGCAAAAACGAAATTGTTTCTGCCCCCCAACGCCTATATTATTTACCGCTGGACAGGGGAAATCGCCGTCGATTATTCCTCTGCGGGAAATATAGGCGGGATTTTTGACGCGGCAAAACGCGGCTGGTCTGAGGAACTGCTTGCCGCCATGGATATTCCGCTCAGCATGATGCCGCAGCGCATTGTTGAATCAAGCGGCATAGTCGGCGTTTTGAATAAAAAGGCGGCCCAAACCCTGGGACTGAAAGAGGGGACGCCGGTCTGCGCCGGCGGAGTGGACTGCGTTGTCGCCACCCTGGGACTCGGCGTGTTTGAACCGGGCGTTTACGCCGCCGCCATAGGCACATCCATGTGCGCCGCTCTGGTGCATGATAAACCGATTCCCGCCGAAGGGCTTATCGAAATGCCCTATGTGAAAGACGCCAAAACCCTTTCCTACTCTTTCGGCGGCGCGGCCACGGCGGGCGCCCTGATAAAATGGTTTCGGGACAACTTCGGGCAGCCGGAAAAAGCCGCCGAAAAAACAGGCGGACCCGACGCCTACGCCGCCCTCGACAAAACAGCGAAAAGCGTAGCCGCGGGAAGCGAGGGCCTTATCCTGCTGCCCTACTTTATGGGAGAACGCAGTCCCGTATGGGATACCGGCGCGCGGGGCGCCCTGATAGGAATGAGCCTGTCCCATACGCGGGCCCACATTTACCGGGCCTTCCTTGAGGCGGTAGCCTATTCGCTGCGGCATTCGATGGAAAGCACGGGAACAACCATAGGGGAGACTATCCTCGTCGCGGGAGGAGCGGCCAAATCCCCGCTCTGGCGGCAGATTATCGCCGACGTTACGGGGCGTAAAATCCTCTGCCCGCGGGACGATGTAGAGGCGAATCTTGGGGATGTGATTCTCGCGGGAGTCGGCACAGGCTGTTTTACCTACGACGATGCGCGCGGCTGGCAGGTATTCGACGCTCCGGTGACGCCGAACCCGGTTTCCCAAAAAGTCTACGACCGCTTGTTTGAGATCTATAAATCCGTTTATACTGATCTGAAAAATGATTTTATCCGCCTTAGCGCCGCGGGAAAGGATGCCAACTGATGGGAATACTGGAGAAAATGAGACTTGACGGTAAAAAAGCCTTTGTTACCGGAGGCGCGCGGGGAATAGGCCTCAGCATAGCCTGTGCTCTGGCGGAAGCAGGGGCCGACATCGCCATTGCCGATCTGGATGAAGAGGCGGCGAACCGGGCCGCGGAAGAAATACAGCGCGCCGCGGGCCGAAAAACGCTGGCGGTCAAAACGGACGTTACCCGGCCCGAAAGTGTAGACGCCATGATAGCGGCCATCCTGAAAAGTTTCGGCAGAATAGACGCGGCCTTCTGTAACGCCGGCGTCTGCATGAATATCCCCGCGGCGGAAATGACCCTGGAAGACTGGAACAAAGTCCTTGCCGTAAATCTTACGGGAGTTTTTCTCACCGCGCAGGCGGCGGGCAGGG
This sequence comes from Spirochaetales bacterium, assembly GCA_031274005.1. GTDB lineage: Bacteria > Spirochaetota > Spirochaetia > DTKZ01 > DTKZ01 > JAISAF01. The sequence continues at coordinate 2,440 of JAISQU010000112.1, read as the reverse complement.
TAATGATTGAGCAGGGCGGAGGTTCCATTATTACCACGGCCTCAATGTCGGCCCACATTGTCAACACGCCGCAGCCCCAGTGTTCCTATAACGCCTCAAAAGCCGGAGTTGTCCAGCTTACGAAATCTCTGGCCGTAGAATGGGCCTTAAAGAATGTGCGGGTCAACAGCATCAGTCCGGGCTATATAGGCACCGACCTTACGCTGAACTCGCCCGCCCTTGCGCCGCTTATTGAAAAGTGGAACGCCGCGGCGCCCCTGAAACGCCTTGGCAAACCGGAAGAACTTCAGGCAATAGCGGTGTACCTTGCCGGGGACGCAAGCTCCTTTACTACCGGTTCCGACTTTGTTATAGACGGCGCGTTTACCTGCGTTTAGTTATCGCAACTACTACCTTGATTAGTCTAAAAACAAAGATAAATAAAAACCACGAAGTCGAATAAGTCGAAAAAGTTAGGAAAAAGAAAGTATAATCAGAACTTGTACCGTTGCTATAATTTCTTATTGTAAAGAATTACTATATTTTCTGACATCTACTTTCTTCCCTTATTCGACTTCTTCGACTTGGCGGTTAAAATTCTTTTTCCTGTCATTTAGCATAATCAAGGTACTAGCGCTTATGCCTCTCACCCGCACATTTCCGTGAAAGCCTCCCCGCCGCAAGGCGGGGCAAAACTTACTTCAGCGAAACCGGGTTTTTTTCCTTAAAGTCCCTGAAAAGTTTTACAAAGACCGGACTCAAAAGCGCAAGCGCGATAACATTGGGAATAACCAGAAAACCCGTTGCCATATCCGCCATGGTCCAGATAGTCTCAATCTCCATCATCGCGCCGATAACCGGCGGAACAAAATAAAACCATTTCAGAACCGTAAAAGACTTTTCCCCAAAAATATACACAACCGCGGTGCGGAACTCGACAAACCAGCCCAGGGTTGAGGAAAAACAGAAAAGCGCCACGGAAATACAGGCGATGTAAACCCCCGCCATACCCCATACGGTTTCAAAAGCCGCGAAGGTAAGGGGCGCGCCGGTAAGCTGGCCGGGACCTGTCCAGACGCCGGAAAGCAGAATGGAAAAAGCCGTCAGGTTACAAATAATAATGGTATCAATAAAAACTTCCATAACGCCCCACATACCCTGCCGGACCGGATGTTCCGTTTTCGCGGTAGCGTGAACCGTGGCGGCCGTTCCCATACCGGCCTCGTTGGAGAAAATTCCCCGGGAAGCCCCGCGGCTCATAGCCATCGAAACGGTAGACCCGACGAATCCGCCCATCGCCGGCGCCGGGGCGAAAGCGTATTCAAAAATCAGCGCGAACATACCGGGAATTTGCGGAAGATGAAAAAGCACCACGCCCAGAGCGCCGATAACGTAAATGACGCACATGGGAGCGGCAAGAAAGCCGCAAAACCGGCCGATACGGCCCAGGCCGCCAACGCACACCAGAATCATAATAACCACAGCCACGATACCCACGGCTAGAGTCGGCGTTCCAAAAGTAGAATTAATGGCCGACGCCATCGTATTGGGTTGAACAAAAGTCGCGTCGGTAATAACCAGAATTAAAAGGGCAATGGCGTAGATAAACGCAAGCCAGGCCCAGTTTTTCCCCAAACCCTTTTTGATATAATACATGGGGCCGCCGTGAAAATCGCCGCCCTCTTCCTTCTCGCGAAAATGAACGGCCAGGGTTACTTCCACCATCTTGGTGAGCATACCGAAAAAGGAAATGACCCACATCCAGAAAACAGAACCCGGCCCGCCAATGGCAATCGCCGAAGCGACACCCGCGATATTCCCGCTTCCCACTGTTCCCGACAGTACCGCGCTAATGGCCTGAAAAGGCGTCATGTTCCCCTCAAGTCCGTCGAGGGATTTCTTGTGCTTGCCAAACATGGTACCGATAGTATTCCGGAAAATGTACCTCAGATGGGTGAACTGAAAAAATCCCGAGCGGATGGTCAGGAAAAGTCCTATACCAACCATCAGAATCATCAGCGGTATACCCCAGAGAAATTCCATAGCCGATGTCAAAAACTCCATACTGTTCCTCCTTAAAAAATATGTCGGTTGCGCTTATTCCGTCTTACAATAAAACCGAGATAACGTATCATATTACTAAGAGAATTTTATTTATGCAACGGCTCATTCAGGGCATCGGCGTTTACCCGCGCTTTATAGAATTAAATTGCGCAAAGCACGCCCAGTAAACGCACGCGTGAGCGTGTGATGCAAAAAAACAACATGGGCGAGAGGCCCTAAAAAGACTTTGGGCGTATATAAAGGCCAAAGGCCGAAAAAGACCGTGGGGCGCAAGGGATTGAAGGGGCGCGAAGCGGCCGCGCCAGCGGCGGAACCCCCGAAAAGCCCGGTTTCTTGCGGCGAAGCCGCAAGAAATGCGCCATAGATGACTCGAAAAAAGTAAACGCCGATGCCCTGC
>JAISQU010000092.1 GCA_031274005.1 Spirochaetales bacterium | reverse complement strand
CCCGCCCTTCAGGGCGTGTTGAACCCGGTTAAATCTTGTTTATAGGGGGTATGGACCCGCATAAAATCCATACCTCACAGAACGACGATACCTCGCCCTTCAGGGCGAGGAGAGTCATTTTGTCGGAAACCCTGTAACAGCCCTTATCCTCGGCATCGGTTTCGCGCTTTTTCTCATTCCCAAAAAAGAAAAAGGCAACTCCTTTAGCTGGATATCCGAGGGTATCCTCCAGTCAGCTTCCATTCTGGTCATTACCGGTGCGGGCGGTTCTTTGGGAGAAATCCTGAAATCCCTGCCTATCGCGGATATCCTGAAAGCCTCGCTGCTCAATCTGAACATCGGCCTTCTTATTCCTTTCATAATAGCGATGCTCCTGAAAACAGCGATGGGCGCTTCTACCGTCGCGATGATTATCACCTCCGCCATGGTAGCGCCGATTATGGGGCAAATGGGATTTACCTCTGAAATAGCGAAGGTTTTGGTCGGCCTTTCCATAGGCGCGGGTTCCATGGTTGTAAGCCATGCCAACGATTCTTACTTCTGGGTCGTCAGCCAATTCTCCGATATGGACACGGCTACCGCCTACAAGTGTCAGACCGGCGTTACCTTTGTGGAAGGCGTTACCGCAATTATTGTCATCATGATTCTGGGCGTGGTTCTTATATAGTTTCTGTAATTGGGCATTTACGGCGTATCAAACATGTGTTTGATACGCCAATTTTGACTTATAGCCAGTGGATTGTTTTTGCCATAAGCGTTATGCGCCATGAAGCTAAGCAGTATTGCTGTACTTATACGCTGGCTGTGGCTATTTTTTCGATGGTAGAAAGCTTGGGTAGGTTACGCCGAATTAACAACAAGCCATCTTCCCACATTCCGTTTTTCAGCGTCAAACTCTACGCCGATTTTAACCAGCTTCTTTCCGCTTGCGGCGTAGGGGATAAGATAGCCTTTATCATCTATTTGTTTCAGCGCGTCCTCCGCGGTTCCGTTTCCCACGAGTTTGAACTCAAACACATATACCGCGTCCCGCATGTTTACCACCATGTCGGCGCGGCCCGCGGCGCTTTTTACCTCCGCCCGGGTAAACTGACCCATGAGGGAAAAGATCAGAAAAAATAATGTCTGGTAGTAACGCTCGGATTTGTCGTTTAATTCGTAGGGGATATTCGCGATGTACGATTGCAGGCGCTTCATAAAACCCTCCGCGTCAGCCGCTTTTAAATCACGTACAAAGTTGCGTACATCAAAATCCTCTCCGGGTCCCGGCTTGGGTTTATACAAAGCTATCAGTTCCTTGAGAAAACCGTACTGGACTTCCTTGTTCGGGAACCCAAGAATATATTCCTGAAAGTCCTCGTCATAGCCCTTTATGGTAAGGTAGCCGCTTTGGTACAAAACCGGTATCGGGTTTGTATTTTCGGGCCGGTAGTCGCTGACGGCCTGCGGGTCTATTCTGACATTGTCCACAAGGCTTGGAAGGTAAAACCCATCGTCCGCCAGCATTTTGACCAGGAATGTCGGCGTACCGGTTTGAAACCAGTAGTAATTGAAACGGAGGCTCGCGAATGTGTTCAAGACGCTGAAAGGGTTGTACATTCCCTCGCTGTTTCGGGAAAAATGGTAGCCGTTATATTTTTCCCGCATCTCCTCCATTATCTCCCTGTAACTTTTCCCGTTTTTCTCCGCCAAAGCGTGAAGTTCCGGCTGGAAGTTCACGGTCAGTTCCGCTTCGGATATGCCGCAGATTCCCGCGTATGCTTCCTCCATGCTGATGTCCCGCAACTGGTTCAGGTCGCTGAAAACGCTTACCTGGGAAAACTTGGTAACCCCCGTAAGCAGCACAAAGCGCAAATAGGGGTCCGATGTTTTCAGCACGCCGTAAAAGGCTTTGAGGTTTTTGCGGACTTCCTCATTAAGCCGCGGGTTGTCCATTGTTTCAAGCAGGGGTTTGTCGTATTCGTCAATAAGAACCACTACTTTTTTCCCGGATTTTTCGTGGGCGCGGCGGATAAGTTCCCGAAAGTGGGATGCGGGGCTAAGTTCTGTAGTTTCTTTTCCCCATTCTCTTTCTATGGACTTGAGATTGACCGCCAAACCCGATTCAAGAGCCGCAAGCCCTCCGGAGTAATTTTCTCCGTTCATGTCGATATGAAAAACAGGATACTCCGCCCATTCCTTTTCCAGTTCGGCAATTGCCAGCCCTTCAAAGAGGTCTCTCTTTCCCAGAAAATACGCCTTGATGGCGGAGAGCAGCAGGCTTTTTCCAAAGCGCCGGGGCCGGCTGAGAAAGTAGGGTTTACCTTCGCCGGCCAGTTTGAAAATGTACGCGGTCTTATCCACATAGACATAACTGTCGGTGCGGATACCTTCAAAATCCTGTATGCCTACGGGCAGTTTTCGTGTCGACATACCGCAAAGTATATCCCCGCCGCGGGGGATATACAAGGCGACGCGAGTTTATCGCTATAGCGCCGGACAATATTCCTCCAGCCTATCAAAAAAACTCCTGTATTCTTTCAGAGCCTCAAGGCTTTCTTCCAGGCTGACTTTATGAAAACGTATAAGGCATTTGGGCCGGGCCTGGGCGAGTTTCGAGCGGTCGGCGGTAATAGCCGTGGCGATTTTACAGTAGCCTCCGGTGGTCTGCCTTTCGGCAAGCATGATGATGGGCTGTCCGTCCCCCGGGGCCTGCACCGAACCAAAGGCTATGCCGTCGGAGATAATGTCCGCCGCTTTCACATGTTCAATTTTTTCTCCGGCCAGGCGTATGCCCATGCGGTCGGAATCAAAACTCACTTTGTAGGGAGAACTCAGGAAGGCGTTCATTCCCGCCTCCGTAACCGCCTCGTCCTGGGGGCCGGGAATAACACGCACGTCAATCTCGTTTCCGTAGCGGGGAATATATTCCGCCTTCAATGCCCGCGGCCGCAGCGTCCCGGCGGCGTTTCCCGTTTCAAGAACATCGTCTTTTTTTAATTCCCGGCCCTGGCAGCCGCCGAACTTTCCCCTAAGATTCGTGGAACGGCTTCCCATAATTACGGGCACGTCTATGCCGCCCGCTATGCTCAAATAGCCGCGCAGGCCGCCGGTCATAAAACCGCCCGCAAGCAGATCCCCGGCTTTGGCGTAATGGCT
>JAISQU010000325.1 GCA_031274005.1 Spirochaetales bacterium | reverse complement strand
CTTTCATCGCAATTTCCGGGGCGATTTCCCCCGCCGATGCGGCAGAGACGCTTTCACGGAAATTGCGGAAGGGGCATAACCAGCACGGCAATCGCTTCGCGATTGCATTGTAACCGGGCGCCTTGTTTTCCCATATGAAGCGATCTGGTGACTTTTCCCGCAATTTCCGGGGCCGACACGCGGTTCGCCTATGCGAACCGCGTGTCGGCTCATTGCGCTATTTCTAAACATGCGTTATACTATTTATAATGGCAGCGGGATATGGTTGACAGAGCCCTTATCGATACCCTCAGTTTTAAATCCGGGGATTTTGCCGCGAAGTGGAAAGACCTGATCCGCAAAACTCCCCATTTGAAGCACTATCAGACGGTGGATGACGCCAACCTGAAAGCGATGAGCCGGGAGGCGTATTCGCTTCTGGGCCGTACGCTGGAACGGGGGCTGGACAGGCGGATTATCGGGGATTTTTTTGTAAAATTGGGGAAAGACAGAATGGAGAAGGGCTTTCCCGTTTCAGAGGTGATATACGCGGTCAGTCTGATTCAGAAGACCGTGATTGAATACCTTATGACGGATTTCGTTCTTGACAGTACCATCAGGATGTATCAGGCTATGGGCGTCGTGACACAAATCTCCGAATTTTTTCTGCTGGGTTCGTTTTATCTGATAAAGGGATTCCTCGAAGAAACCTATGTATACATGAACAGCAAAGATGAGGTTTCCGAGGAACTGCTTAAAAAATATTTTCGGGATGATTTTTTCTTCAAGAAAGAGTAGAACCGTATGAAAGCGCTTGAGTTTAAACAGATCTTTTCTTTTCCGCTGTTCGGATATACGGTTGTCGTAACTGAAACAGTTGTTGTTTCCTGGCTCGCGATGGCCCTTATCATTATCGTATCGCTGTGCATGGTCCGCCGCCTCGCCTGGAAGCCCTCCGGCCCCCAGGCCCTTCTGGAAACGGCCGTGGGGTTTTTGAACAAGTTCTCCAAAGACCAGTTCGGCGGGAGATCGAAGTATCTGGGGCACTATATAGGCTCTCTCTTTCTCTTTTTGTTTGTGTCTAACGTGCTGCCGGTTTTTTCCCCTGTAGCCGTTTTCGGGCGTGAGCCTTCGTTTATCATTAAACCGCCCGCGCGGGATATCAATGTTACGGCCGCCCTGGCGATCATCTCCATTGTTCTGGTTTTAGTCTGCGGCCTCAGGGCCAAGGGTCTGAAGGGCTGGCTCAGGCATTTGGCCTATCCTGTACCCATGATGATTCCCCTCAATATCCTGGAATACGGCGTCCGCCCCCTGTCCCTCTGCCTGCGGCTGTTCGGCAATATTCTGGGGGCCTTTATCCTTATGCATTTAATCGAGGAACTTGTTCCCATAGGGGTTCCCATGATTTTTTCTTTGTATTTCGATTTTATTGACGGCCTCATTCAGGCCGCAGTTTTCGCGTTTTTATCGACACTGTACATTGCGGAGGCGATGGAAGTATAATGATTTTTTTGAAACCGATCTAGGGACGAGGAGGATTGTATGGAATTGATGACCGCCATTGGAGCGGGTATTGCGGTAATATCCGGCATAGGAGCGGGAGTGGGCATAGGCATCGCGACATCGGGAACCGCTCAGGCTATCTCCCGGCAGCCGGAGGCCTCGGGCAAGATTTTGCCCATGTTTTTTCTGGGCGTCGCCCTTGCTGAATCCACAGCTATTTACGGCCTTGTTATTTCCATTCTGCTGATATTCTCAAAATAAAGGCTGAAAGAGAATGCTTGATTTTTCCGTAACCTTTGTTTTTACCCTTATCAACATTTTTGTTTTATTTGTCATCCTGCGGCTTATCCTTTTCAAGCCGGTTACACGATTTATGGAAAAAAGGGCGCGGGCAATCGCCGCCGATCTTGAGCATGCGGAAAGCGAAAAGGCCCAGGCAAAAAGCCTTTTGCAGAACTACGAGGCCCGCGTGAAAAATGTCAGGGCCGAGGCCGAAGCCATTATCAGAGACGCCCGCGAGGAAGCCCGTAAACAGGCGGATAAAATCGTCGCGGACGGCAGGGCCGAGGCCCGGGGGATGCTTGAGAATGCCCGCCGCCAGGTTGAGGCCGAACATAGCGCTGCGCTGGCGGCGTTTCAGTCCGAGGCGGCCGCGCTGGTTGTTATGGCCGCGGGCCGTCTCTTGCAGAGAGAACTTACCGCGGAAGACAGCCTGCGGCAGGCCGAGCTTCTTCTGCAGGGCATAGGGAAAAACTGATGTTCGAGGCCGGGCGCTGGGCGCAGGCTTTTCTGGCCGCCTGCGGCAGCCGGAAAGAAGAGGGCATTGCCGCACTGAAGGTTTTTGAATCCTGTATGGAGCGCGTTCCCATAGGTTCGGGCAGTGCGGCCGCCGACCGGCTGGGAAAGATGATCCGCGAGAGCCTGGGAACATCTTCGGACAGGGGCACGGAGGCTGCCCGCCGGACGGTCATGCTGCTTGTGAAAAAAGGTTTTACAAAGCGCACTGCTTCTGTTCTCAGGGAAGCCAAAAAACTGTTTGAGGCTGAAAACGGGATTCTGCGGGTTGTGGTGGACTCAGCCTTTGCTCTGGACGCGCGGTTTGAAGGCGTTCTCCGCGGCACAATCAAAGAACGGACCGCCGCCCGAGAAGTGATACTCCACGTACGCATTATGCCGCAGCTCATAGGCGGATGCAGGCTGTATATAGGTACGCAATGTTTTGACGCGAGTGTGCACGGGCAATTACACAAAATGGCGGCGGACTTGCGCGCCGCCGGAGGCTTTGCATGGTAAATTTTGGGGACCTTACAAAGGTTTTAGAGAAACAAATTGAAAGCTGGGAAGGCAAACCCTCCACCGATTCCACGGGCTTTGTCGCCCAGGTGGGTGATTCGGTTGCCACTGTGTACGGGCTGGACAAGGCCATTTACGGTGAGCTTGTGGAGTTCACCTCCGGCGCGACGGGCATTGTTTTGAACCTTGTGGAAGACGGAGTGGGCTGCGTACTTTTGAACGGCGAGAATCTGGTCAGGGACGGCGAACAGGCGCGGGGAACGGGCAAGGTTGTGTCTGTTCCTGTGGGACTTCCCCTTATAGGCAGGGTTTTGAGCCCTCTGGGAGAACCCATAGACGGAAAGGGGCCCCTGAATATCAATGACTACCGTCCTGTGGAGTCGCCCGCCCCCCCTGTTATTGAGCGCGGCAGCGTGGATACCCCGCTTCAGACGGGAACGCTTTCTGTTGACGCGATGATTCCCATAGGCCGCGGCCAGCGGGAGCTCATCATAGGCGACAGGCAGACAGGGAAAACCGCTCTGGCCGTCGACGCCATCATCAACCAGAGGGGGAAAGACGTTTTCTGTATTTATTGCGGCATAGGGCAGAAGTCCTCATCGGTCGCGGCAATCATAAAAAATCTTGAACGCTGCGGCGCTATGGATTACAGCTTTGTCGTATTGGCTTCGGCATCGGATTCGGCGGCCTTGCAGTATCTGGCGCCCTATTCGGCCTGCGCCATGGCGGAGCATTTTATGCACGAGGGCAGGGATGTTCTTATCGTATACGACGACCTTTCAAAACACGCTGTGGCCTACCGTACAATAAGCCTGCTTCTGCGAAGACCCCCGGGGCGCGAGGCTTTTCCCGGCGATGTGTTTTATCTGCATTCGCGGCTTCTGGAAAGGGCGGCGAAACTGTCTCAGGGAAAAGGCGGGGGCTCCATTACCGCCCTTCCCATAGTGGAAACCCAGGCGGGGGATATTTCTTCCTACATTCCCACCAACGTCATTTCGATTACCGACGGTCAGATTTTTCTGGACGCGGAGCTTTTTAATTCCGGTTTCAGGCCGGCCATAGATGTAGGCTTATCGGTCAGCCGCGTGGGAGGTTCGGCCCAGTCAAAGGCGGTGCGCAGGGTGTCGGGCCGGCTGCGTCTTGACCTTGCCCAGTACCGCGAAATGGCCGCCTTTGCCCAGTTCGGCAGCGATCTTGACAAATCGACTCAGGATAAACTCGCGCAGGGTCAGAGGCTTATGGAAGTTCTGAAGCAGCCGCAGTTCTCGCCCCTTGCCATGGAGGATCAGGTTGTCATTCTTTTTATGAGCGTCGGCGGGCATCTTATGGATGTGGAGGCCGCGAAGGTTTCCGCTTTTGTGAAAGACTGTACGGCGTATCTGAAAATACACCACGCGGACATTCTGCGGACAATAGCGGAAACCGGCGCCATAACAGCGGAGCTTGAGGAGCAGCTTGTGTCCGCCATAGAAAACTACAAAGCCTCGCTGCAAAAGACATAGGGAAAAGCAATGGCGAATTTACGGGATGTGCGCCTGCGCATGAGGGCCATACGGCAAACCCTCCAGGTAACCAGGGCCATGAATCTTATTTCAACAGCCAAACTGCGCAAGGGGCGCAGAATACTCGAAGATACCGAACCCTTTTTTAACCGTATTCAAATCGCCATGTACGATATCCTCACCGGCGCGGGCCATGTACGCAGCGAGTATTTTTCGCGGCCCGCAAAAAATACTAAACCCCGCAGCGCAGTTGTGGCGATTACCAGCGACAGGGGACTTGCGGGGGGCTATAACGCCAATATCTTCCGCACCGTCAACAAACTCTGCGCGGAACTTGCCAACCCTGTTCTGGTTGTGACGGGCGCGGTCGGCTACAGGTATTTTTTGCATTCGCCCTATGTTATTCTTGAAAACTTTTCCTTCAAATCCCGCATGCCCGAGCTTACGGACGCCAAGGAGATAGCCGACTACCTTATATCACAGTACCAGTGGGGCGTGTTCGACGAGGTATACATTGTTTATACGTATATGTACAGCACGATAAAACTTGCTCCTGAAGCCCAGCGTATTCTGCCGCTTTCCGCCGAAAAAATGCGGGAACAAAGCAGCGGCCTGCATCAGGAACTGGGCAAAAAAGGAAAGGTCAATTTTGAGTACCTTCCTTCGGCAAGGCAGGTGTTTGAATCCCTCGTGCCTTTTTACATCAAGGGTATTGTGTACGGCGCCCTGGTAGAAGGCTATGTCAGCGAGCAAAGCGCCAGAATGGCCGCCATGGATGAAGCTTCCAAAAGCGCGGAAGAAATGCTTAACACCCTGCAGATAAATTACAACCGGGCAAGGCAGGCCGGTATTACCCAGGAAGTTTCGGAAATAATTTCAGGTTCCGCGGCCTTGGGCGGATAGGAAGGAAAAAGTGGAAAAAAACACGGCGAGTCCGGAGCGCGGATCGAATACAGGGCATATTACCCAGATAGTTGGGCCTGTGGTGGATGCGCGGTTTGAGGAAAATTCAATTCCCGGGATCCTGAACGCCCTGGAAGTAAAAAACGGGGAGCGGACGGTGGTTCTGGAAGTGCTCCAGCATATCGGGGATAACCGGGTGCGCTGTGTGGCCATGGAGGCCACCGAGGGCCTGTCCCGGGGCCTGGAGGTAACCGATACGGGCTATCCCATCCGGGTGCCCGTGGGGGAAGCGGTACTGGGAAGGATGTTCAACGTCATAGGCAAGCCCATCGACGATCTGGGGGTCTTTAACCAGGGCGAATACGCCTCCATTCACCGGACCGCCCCCAGTTTTGAGGAGCAGCGGCCCGCCACGGAGGTTTTCGAGACCGGTATCAAGGTGATAGATCTTATCGCGCCCTATGCCAAGGGCGGCAAGATCGGCCTGTTCGGCGGCGCCGGGGTCGGCAAGACCGTGGTCATCATGGAACTTATCCGAAACATCGCCACCGAACATTCGGGGTATTCGGTCTTCTCCGGGGTGGGGGAACGGTCCCGGGAGGGGGCGGATCTCTGGAAAGAGATGATCGAATCCGGGGTGGGGGAAAAAACGGCCCTGGTCTTCGGGCAGATGAACGAACCCCCGGGGGCCCGGATGCGGGTCGCCCTGGCGGGGCTGACCATGGCGGAACATTTCCGGGATCAGGGGGGCCAGGACGTGCTCCTCTTTATCGACAATATTTTCCGCTTCATCCAGGCGGGGGCCGAGGTT
>JAISQU010000312.1 GCA_031274005.1 Spirochaetales bacterium | reverse complement strand
TTGTAGTGCTAATTTTTTGAAGAATTTAGGCTGTAAATTATTAAAATATGAGAAATAGGGTATTAATTTTGGTTTTTCCGAGAATAAAGAAAATGTCAAAAAAAAAACGGCTCTTTCGGGCCGCTTTTTATTACGAAATAATGCGAAATAATGCTTTTTTAATGCCCCTCCGCCCCCGCGGCCCCCTCTTTGGCCGCCTTGATAATATCCTCGGCATGCTTTCCCTGTACCGGGCTGTAGTGGTCAAACTCGGTTTCAAAGGTCCCCGTACCGGAAGTCATGGCCTTCAGGTCTATGGCATAGCGCAAAAGCTCGGCCTGGGGCGCCTCCGCCCTGACCTCCACAATGCCGCCGCCCAGTTGGTCCTGACCGTGAACCCTGCCGCGGCGGGAACTCAAATCAGAAAGCACATCTCCCATGTACTGCTCTTCAACAAAAACCGAAAGCCTCATGACGGGCTCAAGTATAACCGGCCCCGCCTTTTCCATAGCCGCTTTCAGGGCCTCGCGGGAAGCCAGCTTAAAAGCCATTTCAGAGGAGTCAACAGGATGCTCCTTGCCGTCAAGCAGGGTAACCCCCACATCCATAACAGGGTAACCGGCCAGAACGCCGTGCTCCATGGCCTCGTGCAGACCCTTCTCAATACCGGGAATGTAACCCTTGGACACAGCCATGCCGCGTATCGCGTTCTCGAAAGAATAATACTGCCCGCGGGGCAGGGCCTTCGCCTGAATGGAAACCTCGGCAAACTGACCGTGACCGCCTGTTTGCTTCTTGTGCCGGTAGAGCGAGTCCGCCTGCTTTGTAATGGTTTCCCTGTACGCAACCTGGGGAATCTTTGTATCGATCTCGATTTTCTGGCTGTCCCTGATCTTCGACAGAATCATATTGATCTGCAGCTCGCCCATACCGGCAATAACCGTTTCCTTTGTTTCCGTATTAAAGGAAACCTGAAAAGTCTTGTCCTCCTCCGCGACTTTCTGCAAAAGCTGGGCAAGTTTGTCCTCGTCCTTCTTGACCTTGGCGGCCACAGCCACAGCGTGAACAGGAGCGGGCAGCGCCAGGGGAGGGTAGGCCGCCGCCTTATCCGCCGCGTGCAGCGTATCATTGGTATGGGTAACAGTCAGTTTCGCCAGAACGCACAAATCCCCCGCGCAGGTCTCGGAAACCTCCGACAGCTTTTTGCCCTGACACTCATAAATTTTTCCGCTTTTTCCTTTTTTTCCCTCGCGCGCGTTGATAATATCAGAATCGGCGGACAACCTGCCCGTAATGACTTTTAGAAAAGAAAGCTGCCCCGAAAACTGGTCTATGGTCGTCTTAAAAACAAAAGCGGAGAAAGGCGCCTCCTGATTGACCGTAACCGTTTCTTCTGCATTCGCGCCGGTTTTAGAAATTTCCGTATGAATCGCGGGGGTGGGGGCCTCCTGCGCGATAAAATCCAGCAAAGCCGTGACGCCTGAATTAAGATTCGACGCGCCGCAGAGAACCGGCACAATCTTGTTATTCGTAATCCCCTCGCTGATACCCTTTTTCACCTCGTCGGGGCTTAAAGTTCCTGCATCAAAAAACTTATTCAAAAGCTCATCATCGCCCTCCGCGGCGGATTCTATAAGCAGTTCGCGATAATCATCGATAAGGCTTTTCTGGTCGGCCGGAATATCCGCGGCTGTTTCCTTCTCGCCCGCCTTGGGAATAAAATACGCCTTCTCCTCGATAAGATTCAGCACGCCCCTGTAGTCGGGGCCCGTTCCCATAGGAACGCAGATAGGCACAAAAGGCTTATTGAAACGCGCCTTCAGGTCCTCCAAAACCTTTTTGAAATCGGCCTGATCCCTCTCCATTTTATTGACAAAAACCATACGGGGCATATTCCCGCCGTCAAGCCGCCGCCAGGTCTTTATGGTCTCAATCTGAACCCCCGCCTTCGCGCCCACGACAACCAGAGCCGATTCCGCAACGCGCAGCGCCGCTACAACCTCACCCGCAAAATCCGCCGACCCCGGAGTATCAAGAAAATTGATTTTAACCCCCTCCCAGACAAGATGAGTCAGCGAAGTCTTTATCGATATCTTCTGGTTTATCTCCTCCTCAAGGCTGTCGCTGACCGTTCTGCCGGATTCCACCGGCTCGGCCTTGGAAATCACGCCCCCCGCGAACAGCAAATGTTCCACCAAAGTGGTCTTTCCCGTGGCGACATGCCCGGTAATAGCTATATTACGGATTTTGTCGGTTGTAAACGCCATGTTTTTCTCCCCAAAAGAAGTGATTGGTCTTATCCACATCATAGAAGGCCAAACGCGGAATTGTCAAGCGAAAAATAGTACCTGGGGTGCAACTTCTTTTTCCGTGCGCCTTTTTTGCCCGGCAAAAAAACCAGGCCAGGAAACCGCACGGCGAAGCCGTGTGCCTGCAAAACAAAGCGACACGGCCCGGCGTATACATAAGAGCCTGTTCAAAATCTCCTTATAATTCGGAATTTGGGCGCATTTGCGGCGTAAAACGCCGCAAACCGGGCCAGGAAATCGCACGGCGAAGCCGTGTGCTTGCAAAATAGGGCAAA
>JAISQU010000235.1 GCA_031274005.1 Spirochaetales bacterium | reverse complement strand
ATCCCATTCCTTCCCTCCAGCACTACCCTGTGCCGGGAGTATATTAGGTCATCCATGGTTAGAATTTTACTTGGCGCATCCGTTCCGTGATGGTTAGATTTAACGTGGCGCAATGCGCCTACTTGCCTACTTTCCGAATCTGTGATAAAATGTTTATAAATTCGGTCAGTATCAGGAGATGCAGATGGCACAGATAAGCAAGAACGCCCGTACGGCGTCGGCTACCCAGCGGTTTTATTGCAGTTGCGGGGGAGAGGTTAAAATGAAGACTGTTTTCGCAGGCGGAAAGGTCAAGAATCTCGCGGAATGCGAAAAATGCAAGCGTCAGGAACGCAGACCCAGGGATTTCAAATAGCTTTTTCCGGCGGCTTGACAGGCGAGCCGTTTATTTTGTATAATGCGCTTTTAAACGCGTAAAAATTTATCCTATAATGAAATATGGAGGGCTGTGACCTTGGCTTATGTAAAAGGTTCCGCAGAAAAACGTCAACGCCAGAGTGAAGTGCGCAGGCTTCGCAACCGTAAAGTCCGCAGCGAGGTCCGTACCGAGATAAGAAAATTCCTGGAGGCGGTGGAGTCCAAAAACAAGGAAAAGGCCGCCGAGGGTTTTCTTTCGTGTCAGAAACTGCTTGATTCGGCTGCCAGAAAAGGTGTTTATCACATGAATACCACGGCGCGGAAAAAATCCCGCCTGCATGCGAAGCTGAACGCCCTCGCATAAGCTGGTATAAGGACAAAATGTGACGCCAAAAAAACTGACAAAAGCTGAGATTGTCGAAACCATCGCGGAAAAAGCGGGTCTGAACAAAAAGGATATTCACTACATTGTTGATTCGATTTTTGAAGAGATTCGGGACGCCCTGGTGGACGACAAAATTGTTGAACTGCGCGGCTTCGGGACTTTTGAGATTCATACCCGCAAAGGCCGCAAAAAAGCCCGGAATCCAAAAACGGGCGAATTGATACAGGTACATGATCACGGCGTCACCGTATTCAGGCCCGGCAAAGAATTGAGAGAGAGTACCTGGTCACTGAGGAAATAAGGTGCGTTTTTTCCATCAGGCCCCGGGACGCGCGGACGGACGGGAGCGGGCCGCCGTTACTGTCCGCCGCGGGGTTCGCGGGTTTTTTATCAATCTGGGAATCCTGGTTCTTGGCGGCGTTATTTTTTCCCTCGCGTTTCCCAGTCTGGTTTCACGGGAAGGATGGTGGCCCCTGGCTTATGTGGCGGCCGTTCCCGCCTTTTTTGTCGCTTCCCGCGCTTCGTGGAAAACCGCCGCCGTATACGGCGCTTTTTATGGCTTTGTCTGCTACGCGATTTTCAATTACTGGCTTCTGACTTTTCATCCCCTGGCGATTTTTATTGTCCCGATGATTTATCTGACATATTTTCTGATATGCTTTCCTTTTCTGCGCCTTGCATCGTTTTTGTTTCCCCGCTACGGATATATCGTTCAGGTTCTTATCTGGATATCCTACGAACTTTTGCGGACACAGGGTTTTCTTGGTTATTCCTATGGGATTATCGGGTACTCGCAGTACCTTTTTCTGCCCATCCTGCAGATTGCCGGTATTACGGGCGTGTGGGGCGTAAGTTTTCTTGTAATTTTTCCTTCGGCCTATATCGCGGCGGCGCTGAACGGCCGGAGCGCCAGGGGGCCGGGGGAGTTCCTGCGCCGACACAGGGTGGACGCCATAGCCTACGGCTGTGTTTTTCTTGCCGTGTGCGTTTACGGCTTATTCTCGCCTGTGGATCTTGGCGAATCCCGCGAATGGAAGGCGGCCCTGATTCAGCACAATATAGATCCCTGGGAAGGGGGAGTCCGGGCCTACCGCGATAATCTAAACCGCCTTGTCCGGCAAAGCGAGCAGGCTCTTCGGGAAAATCCCGATATTGTTGTCTGGTCGGAAACCGCCTTTGTCCCCGGCATAGACTGGCATACGCGCTACAGGGAAGACCACGATGTGTACGCCCTTGTGGATGAGCTGAAAAAGTTCCTTTCCGCGCAAAGCGTGCCCTTTGTTTTTGGCAATGACGACGGGCAGTTGGAAAGGGACAGGTACGGCGCTACCCGGCGGGTTGATTACAACGCGGCGATCCTGTTCGACAAGGGCCGTATTGAGGCCACATACAGAAAGACTCACCTTGTACCCTTTACCGAGCATTTTCCCTACGAAAGGACCCTCCCTTTTTTTTACAGAATGCTGAAAGAAGCGAATACGCATTTTTGGGAAAAGGGCACGGAGTATGTGGTTTTCGAGGCCGCGGGAGTGAAATTTTCAACGCCCATTTGTTTTGAGGATTCTTTCGGCTACCTTTCCCGCCGCTTCGTCAACGAAGGCGCGCAGGTTATTCTGAACATAACAAACGATTCCTGGTCGGGCAGCGTTCCTTCGGAAATGCAGCATTTGCAGATGTCCGTTCTGCGCGCGGTGGAAAACAGGCGTTCGGTTGCCCGCGCCACAAACGGAGGCATGACCGCGGTTATTGATCCGAACGGGAAAATCCTCCAGTTGCTCGAGCCTTTCACCGAAGGCTACCTGCCGGGAAAAATTCCCGTGTATGATAAAGCAGCGACCATCTACACCCGTTTCGGCGACTGGTTCGCGTGGCTGTGTCTTGTTCTGAGCGCGGGAAGCCTTGCCGCGGGTTTGTGTCTGCGGCTTGGGCGTAAACCGGCCGGATTGAGAAAGGATTAACAGGGGAGGATGCTGTGCGGGTACTAACAAAAGACGCTGCGAGTCATATCGATAAAAAAATTACGGTGAAGGGGTGGGTACACCGCATACGGGAGCTTGGCGCCATTTCTTTTGTGCTGCTGCGCGACAGAAGCGGGATGCTCCAAATTGTGTTTAATGGCAAGGTCGGGTTTACCCATGAGTCGGTTATTTCTGTGCAGGGGACGGCGCGGGCGAACGCGAAGGCGCCGGGCGGCGTGGAGATTCAGGACGCCGTGGCTGTGGCGCTGGCGTCCGCTGATCCTGATTTGCCTGTGCCGGTAAACGGCGATCCTGATAAGCTGTCCCTTGACGCTGTTCTTGATAACAGAATGATTTCGCTGCGCATTCCGAAGATACTCGGCATTTTTCGCGTGCAGTCCACGATTGTGAAGGCGTTCGCGGATTATCTGCGCGGAAAAGATTTTACGGAGATCAAGACGAGCAAGCTGGTCGGGTCGGGCACCGAGGGCGGAGCGGGGCTTTTTTCCGTGGAGTATTTTGATACAAAGGTGTTTCTTGCGCAGTCGCCGCAGTTTTACAAACAGGCGCTGGTCGCTTCGGGGCTGGAACGTGTGTTCGAAATTGGGGCCGCTTACCGGGCGGAAAAGCACGATACTGCGCGGCATTTGAACGAGTATGTCTCTCTGGATGTGGAGATAGCTTTTATCGATACGGAGCGGGACTTAATGGATTTGGAGCGGGGCATCCTGAAAGCTGTGTTCGCGGCTGTTTCAAAAGAGAACGCCGGCGAGCTTGCGGCCTTTGGCGCCTGCGCGCCTGAGAGCCGGAGCGTGGACAGCATTCCTGTTGTGGGCTACGACGAGGGGAAGGACATTATTTCAGAGCGGGGCGGCAGGCGCGTGTTCGATATTAACCCCGAGGGCGAGCGGCTTTTGTGTGACTGGGCTTTGGAAAAGCACGGGGTGGACGCGGTTTTTGTGAACGCTTTTCCGCGGAAAAAACGGCCCGTGTACGCGTATCCGGACGGGCTCAAAACAATGAGCTTTGATCTTTTATTCCGCGGTTTGGAGATTACAACAGGCGGACGGCGCATTAACGAGTACCCCATGATGCTGGACGCGCTTTCAAAATTCGGCTTGACAGCGGAAGGGATGGGCGCGTACATGGATATCTTCCGCTATGGGTGTCCGCCGCACGGGGGCTTCGCCATAGGGCTTGAACGCCTGACGCAAAAGATACTTGGACTTCAGAATGTAAAAGAGGCCTCGCTGTTCCCGCGGGACAGGAAGAGGACAAGGCCCTAAGAAAATTATCCAAACAAGGCGATAGCGAACGGGTGCGCCAATTTTTTCCGTGCAAAATGAAGAACCGCGGAGCAGAGCTCCGCGGTATCTTCGTTGGTTAAGGAAATTTATTGTATAGGCATGGTTCATAACCCGTAAATTTAAGAGCCTTTCCATTTTGT
>JAISQU010000153.1 GCA_031274005.1 Spirochaetales bacterium | reverse complement strand
GGAACAGGTGACTTCGGAGATCGCCAACGGAATGAACGAGATGGCCGCCGGCGCCGACCAGATAAATGTTGCGGTGAACCGGGTCAACGCTATTAGCGGGGGGAACAAGGAAAACATTGATGTACTGGTCAGAGAAGTAGCAAAATTCAAGGTGGAATAGCGGTACGGTGAAATCAGAGGAAATCTGACCGCCGGAACCTTGTGCGCGATGGTTACTATATTTTCTTAAATACTGTTTAAATAATTCTTCCTACTTTGCGGAAAAGTTCTTCCCGGCTTACCTCGAACCACAGGGGCCGCCCGTGCGGGCAGCGCGGGTTTTCCAGGGCAAGGGCCGCCTGGATAAGTTCGCAGGCGGCGAGGGGGTCGATGGGACTGCCGTCCTTTATCGCTTTTTTACAGGCAAGGCTGGCGAAGATTTCCTTTTTCAGCGTTCCCGCGCCGCGGCAGGCGGTAACAGACTGGATAATATCCTCTTCGCCGCCGCGGTAACTCTCCGGCAGGGCGGTAAGCGCCCACAAGCCCGCCTTGCGGCGGGCACGCTTTCACGGAAATTGCGGAAGCGGCATACCCATCACGGCAATTGCTTCGCAATTGCGTTACATTCAGGCATATTCTCGTTTAGCCTGTAGAGCATTGGTGACTTTCTCCCCAATTTCCGCCCGCCTGCGGCGGGAGGCGCTTTCACGGAAATTGCGGAAGGGAGATAACCCGCAAGTGCAATCGCTGCGCAATTGCCTTATATTCACCAGCTTTGGTGACAACCGTGAAGTACACTGGTGACTTTCTCCCCAATTTCCGCCCCGCCTGCGGCGGTCACGCTTTCACGGAAATGTGCGGAAGGGGCATAACCAGCGCGGCAATCGCTTCGCAATTGCGTTATATTCAGGATCTTTGGTGACAAGCCTGAAGATGCTTGGCGGCCTTTACCGCAATTTCCGCCCGCCTGCGGCGGGAACACTTTCACGGAAATGTGCGGACGGGACATAACCCGCACGGCAATCGCTTCGCAATTGCGTTTTATTCACCAGCCTTGGTGACAACCGTGAAGTACACTGGTGACCTTTACCGCAATTTCCGCCCGCCTGCGGCGGGCACGCTTTCACGGAAATTGCGGAAGGGAGATAACCCGCACGGCAATTGCTTCGCAATTGCGTTACATTCAGGATCTTTGGTGACAAGCCTGAAGATGCTTGGTGACTCTCACCGCAATTTCCGGCGCCGAGATGCGGTTCGCCTATGCGAACCGCATCTCGGCTACATCTTTCCACTTTTTTCTTTTTACTGTATTCTTGCTATTATACGAATATGCCGATAAGGAGAATACTGTGTTTTCAGAAAAGGTTGTTGAGAATCTTAGAAATTCATCAGCTATCCGCGCCATGTTCGAGGAAGGGGCAAAGCTCAAACAGGAGTTTGGCGCGGAGAATGTCTTTGACTTCAGCCTGGGAAACCCCGACCCGGAGCCTCCCCCTGAAACCCTTGACGCGCTGAGAAGGCTGGCGCTGAGCGGCGAAAAGGGGCTTCACGGCTATATGAACAACGCCGGCTACGCGGATGTGCGGGCAAAAATCGCGGAGCAGCTTAACCTCCAGAGCGGCCGCAGCCTGACGCACAACAATATTGTCATGACCTGCGGCGCCGGCGGAGGCTTAAATGTAATTCTCAAGGCCATACTGAATCCCGGCGAGGAAGTTATTATTTTTTCGCCTTTTTTTGTCGAATATAAATTTTATGCGGAAAACTACGGCGGAAAAATCGTCGTCGTCCCGACAGACGCAAACACTTTTCTGCCCGGCCTCGAGGCGCTGGAAAAAAGCATCGGCCCGCAAACCAAGGCTGTTATTCTCAATACGCCGAATAACCCCACGGGGGTTGTCTACCCTGAAGAGCTTTTGAGGGACATGGAAACAATTCTGCTGCAAAAAGGCGGCCGGTATTCCACCGTCATTTATCTTGTTTCCGACGAACCCTACAGGGACATAGTCTACGATGGCGTAAAAACGCCCAGTGTACTTAAGATTTTCAGGAACTCCATTGTGGGTTATTCTTTCAGCAAATCGCTGTCCCTTCCCGGCGAACGCATAGGGTATGTGGCCTCTTCGGACAGAATCGACGATGTGGCGACGCTGAATGACGCCCTGAGTTTTACCAACCGTACTATTGGCTTTGTCAACGCGCCGTCGCTGTTTCAGAGGGTTGTGGCGCAGTGCCTGGATGTCAAAGTCGATATAAACATTTATAAAGAGCGGCGCGACATACTCTACGACCATCTTGTCAAACTGGGATTTTCCTGCGTCAAGCCGCAGGGGGCTTTTTATCTTTTCCCGAAGTCGCCGCTCGGCGATACGCAGGAGTTTAAGCGCCTCGCGCTGAAACATAAAATCATACTTGTACCGGGCGCCGGGTTCGGCTGCCCTGAGTATTTTCGCCTTGCCTACTGTACCGGTATTGAAACAATTAAAAACTCACTTCCGGCGTTTACGGCGCTCGCGAAAGACGCCGGATTGTAATTATGTAACAGACTTGTCCGGAAACCCGGTTGGGATCCTCTCAAGTCTCATAAAAATAAAGGAGAGCGATTATGCAGCTTGGTTTTATGAAAAGAGAAAGCCTGAAAGAAAAACCCGCGGATGAAAGCAAACTCGGATTCGGACGAATTTTTACCGACTACATGGTCATGATGAAGCGTGACAAAAAGCGGGGCTGGTACTACGCCGCCATTGAGCCTTTTGAGGATTTACGGCTGTCGCCCGCGGCGCTGGTGCTGCATTACGCTCAGGAGGTTTTCGAGGGCCTTAAAGCCTACTATACGGAGGACGGCAGGATTCTGCTGTTCCGCCCCTGGGAGAATATGAAACGGATGGCCCTGTCCGCCGCGCGGCTTTCTATGGTTCCCTTTGACGGGGAGTTCCTTTTGAACTCCATTTACGAACTTGTAAAACTCGAGAAGGACTGGATTCCCAAAGCGCCGGGAACATCCCTGTATATCCGCCCCACATATATAGGCGTTGATCCCTTTGTCGGCGTGGCCGCGGCCGAGGAGTATCTGTTGTATGTTATCCTGTCTCCCGTCGGGGCCTATTATCCGCGCGGACTGGAACCTGTGGATATTTTTGTTGAAAGCAACTATGTTCGCACCGTGCGGGGCGGCACAGGAACCACCAAGGCGGGCGCCAACTATGCCATAAGCCTGCTTGCCGGAGAGGAGGCCCACAAAAAAGGTTTCAGCCAGGTTCTGTGGCTTGACGGCGTTGAAAAGACTTATGTCGAGGAAGTGGGCAGTATGAATATTTTCTTTAAAATCGGCGGAGAAATTATTACGCCCTCCCTGCAGGGCAGTATTTTACCGGGCGTTACCCGCGACTCAATTCTGAGGCTTGCGCGGGACATGGGTATACCTGTTTGCGAAAGGCGGATTTCCATCTACGAAATAGAAGAAGCCCAGGAAAACGGCAAGCTGGAAGAAGTTTTCGGTTCGGGAACCGCGGCCGTTGTAAGCCCTGTAGGCAGGCTTATCTGGGGCGACAAAACAATTACCGTCGGCGACGGAAACATGGGCAAGGCAACCCGCGTTTTCTACGATACCATTACTGGCATTCAATACGGCAGGATCGCGGACAAATACGGCTGGACGCATGAACTGAGGCTCTGAACCTTACCAAAAGCAATGACGAAAAATCAATTAGCGAGAAAAACCTTTCCGTATCTGTTATGCGTTCCCACCGCTTTCTTTCTGGTAATTTTTATGGGATTTTACCTGGTGCACGGGATACTGCGGGAACGTATGCGCATCGGTTCCGAGGAAAACATTGACGTCATTGAAGCAAATATCAGGGGCGGCTTCGCGGAGGCGGAGCTTATTCTGGACAGTTCCTACTACAGGGTTCAAAGATTATTGGACAGGGGGGAATCGCGGAATATCCTCTCTTTGCTGACGGATATTACCGCGTGGATGCGGCGGCTGACAACTACAAAATTGAACTTTTACGGCATATACGGCTATATCCAGGAAGAATTTATCGACAGCATTGACCTGCATCCGGGGTCGGACTATATTCCCCGCTTGCGGCCCTGGTATGAGGCTGTCGTCCGGGAAGGGAAGAGGATTGTCTATACCCCGCCCTATATAGACGCAAAAACCGGCGACCCCATTATTTCCCTTTCCCGGAATATCTACGGCGAGAATGGGGGGCATTATGGTGTTTTGACCCTGGATGTGGAGCTTTCCCGGCTGGATGAGTATGTCGTATCTATAGGCAGGGAGAAGGGCAGCTACGGCGTGCTTGTCAATCAGTTTCAGACTATACTCGCCCATCCTGACAAGAAGTACGAAGGACTCCCCCTGCGGGATCTAAGCCGGGAGCACGCCGGCATTGCCGCGATGATACAGCAAAACCAGCCCATTGACGGCCGCATAGTAACGAATGCCAATGGCGTAGAAATTATCCTGTTTGGCCGGAACCTGTTTAACGGCTGGCATGTCAGTGTGTGTACGCCGGTAGCAAGCTATTACAATGATATAAACACCGCGATCATACACCTTTCTGTTCTTGCCCTTGTTTTTGTTATCCTGCTGAGCCTCATTATCATCAGGATAAGCGCGGCGCAGCTGCGGGCCGACGATATGAGCCGGCAGAAGTCCTCTTTCCTGGCGAGGATGAGCCACAATATTCGTACCCCGCTGAACGCCATTATAGGCATGAGCGAACTGGCCCTTCGAATAAACAACCCGGCCCAAATCATGGAATATGTGGGAAGCATCAAACAGGCCGGACATAATCTGCTGTCCCTGCTCAACGATATTCTGGATATATCCCGGATAGAAACGGGTTCCATCTATCTGAGCCCGGTTTCCTACACTATGGAGTCTCTTATCAACGATGTCATCAATATAATCAGGGTGCGTGTGGCTGAAAAACCCGTCATTTTTTGCGTCAACATCGATAACAAAATCCCCAATCATTTGCAGGGGGATGAAACGCGGATACGGCAGCTTCTTCTTAATCTGCTTTCCAACGCCGTGAACTTTACCCCCGAAGGTTTTATCAGGCTCACCGTCCGCTTTACCCGCGAACAGAGCGACCGTATTATGATCGCGTTTGAAGTCGCCGACAGCGGTATCGGTATCAAACAGGAAAATCTGGCGGACATTTTCAACACTTTTATCCACCTTGATCAGGATCTTGGCGGGAAGGCGGAGGGCAGCGGCCTGGGCCTGGCGATAAGCCGGAACATCTGCCGCCTCATGGGGGGAGAGATTACCGTTTCAAGCGAATACGGCAGGGGTTCGGTTTTTATCGCGACTATTTTCCAAACCGTTATAGATAATGCGATTCTCGCCGCGGTGGAGGATCCCGGGGAAAAAAGCGTTCTGTGCTATGAGCCTGATGCGGTGTACGCCGACTCGATGCGGAGAACCCTCGAGGGCTTCCGGACGCCCGTGACCATGACGACGGAGAAAGACGCGTTTTTCCGGGAGCTTGCGGAGGGCTCTTATGCCTTTGCCTTTGCGCCGGCGGACATCGCGGAAGACGCGGCCCGGCGCGTTAAAGAGGCTTCCCTTTCGGTAGGCCTGGTGATATTGGTTTATCACGGTGAAATCTCATCCTTTCAGAATTTTCCGGTTATTCAGATGCCCGCATGGGCCGTGCCGGTGGCTAATACACTCAATTACCAGACCCAGGCGGACCGGCGCAAACGAAGCAGGGTCCGCTTTATAGCGCCGCGGGCGAAAGTCCTGATTGTGGACGACATCATGACGAACTTACAGGTCATTGCGGGATTCCTGAGTCTTTATCAGGTTCAGATAGACAGAGCCGCAAACGGAGCGGAGGCTCTCGCCCTGGTAAAACAGAATCAGTACGATTTGGTTTTTATGGATCATATGATGCCGGTGATGGATGGCATTGAGGCCACTACCGCCATTCGCGCCCTGGACGGGGATTACCGGAATCTTCCCATTGTCGCCCTTACCGCCAACGCCATGGTGGGAATGCGGGAAATGTTTCTGGAAAAAGGGTTTTCCGATTATCTGTCAAAACCCATAGAAATCGGCAAACTTGACGCGATGATGACGAAGTGGATTCCTTTCGTAATGCAGGAAAAACCCGATTCCCCTGATAGTGAGACGGACAGGGAAACGGGTATACTTGACGGATACGAAGTGGAAGGCATTGATTTTCACGCGGGCCGGAAACTCTATGGTAACGACGAAGCCTATTTACGGATACTTCGCTTTTATATAATGGAAAGCCCCGCGCTGCTGGAAAAAATGCGTACCGTTACCGAAGAAACCCTGGGGGCATACGCCATAACGGTCCATGGAATAAAGGGCGCCAGCATGAGCATCTGCGCCGCAGACATCGGCCGGGAGGCCCTGGCGCTGGAAAAGGCCGCCAAGGCCGGAGACCTGGCTTTTGTGCAAACTCACAATGCGGCCTTTCTTGAAAATCTGGGAAATACCCTGGAAAAACTCAAAGCGTTTCTGGGCAGCATGGCTAAACCGGAAACTGAAAAACCCCGTGCCGCCGCCCCGAATCGCAAAATGCTTTCCGGTTTACTGCAAGAATGCAAACAGTATAAGATTTCAGGGATGGAACGGATTCTTCTTGAACTTGAAGCCTTTGAGTATGAGCGGGGCGGGGATCTTATACCCTGGCTGCGGGAGCAGATATACGCTGTGGAGTATGAGAACATTCAGAAGCGCCTGGAAAACATCCTGGCGGAAAAAGCGGAAAGCGCGTGACAAAAACACGCAAGGACATTCCGGGCGCCGGCCTCAGAGATTTCCCAGGGCGGAGCGCATAAGATCGAACAGCGTGTGCTTGGGCGGATGTTCAAGAATGTTATATATTTTTCGCAGTAATTCTTCGGAGTCAACAGGCTTGGCGACGCAGTCATCGGCGCCCTGTTTCATAGCGTGAGAAAAAAATTCCGGAGAACTATGGCCGCTGACAATAATTACCGGAATGCCCACATATTTCGGACTTTGCCGGATGCTGTGAAGAAACTCAAAACCCGACATGCCGGGCATCTCTATGTCCAGCAAAATAATATCTATTGTTACCGTTTCAAGGATTTTGAACGCGATACCGCCTGATTTGGCCACCCGCACGTCAAAATGAGGCTCCAGGATGTTTCTCACCAGGGCCAAATCTGTTGCCATATCATCAATGGCAAGGACTATTATTTCTGTATCCATGATTTTTCTTCTTTGAGCCGGTTCCAAAATGAACTACCCAAGAGCAAGCTCTTGGGTATCAGATTTTTCATACGAAAAATCTGTCGTTCATAAGGAAATTATTGTACTGGCGTTGGTTTAATACCATTTGTATTTATACAGACCTTTCGGTCTGGTGTCGCTTCGCCGGAGCAAGCTCCGGGGTATTAAACCAACGCCTGCGAATAAAAACCCTAATCATTCGCGCGCATTTTTGCGCCCCACGGGCTTCATTTTGTAACAGACTCACATATAAATATATATCCGAAAGAAGTCCTTTGTAAATACCCCGCAGGGGTTTTTCGGAGATTTGTCAATTTTCTTTTCTTTCAAGCATCTGCGCGCCTACCGGGAGGAATTTAACCCCCCCGGCGGATAAGGCGCGTAATATGTCTTTGTAGTCGTTGTTCAGCATCATACACCCTTTCAGGCCGCGCGGGGCCGGAATGATGAGCAAGACAGACCGCTTCCGCCGTTAAAGGCCATACCAGGGCAAGACGCTCCGCCGGCGTACCGGGAACAAAACAATTTCCGGATTCAGACAGCCTGCATTTGGAAACCGTAACATTCATTAACATTAATAATATCAGTTTACGGCTAGTGTGCATTGACTGATGCGCCTGGCCCGCTTTCTTGTGAGAGGCGTTTTGAAATTAAAGTTTCCGGACGCCTCTATTCTTTTATAACCCGTTTTGACTTCCATTTTCCGCCCCGCCAGCGGAGGGTATAAAAGGCGCTGCGCAGGATAAAATCTCCCCCCATGGCAATCCATACGCCCAGTGGCCCCAGACCAAGGGAATAAGCAAGAAAGTAGGCGGCGCTCACCCGCACGAACCACATGGAGACAATCGCCGTGACCATGCAGAAACGGGCGTCCCCCGCGGCCCGCAGGGCGCTTGGCAGGGCAAAACTTAAAGGCCAGAACAGGGCAAGGGTAAGGCAGTGAACGGTCAGAAAACTTTTTGCCATTTCGTGGGCCTCGGGACTCAGGCTGAAAAGGCTGACAATGGGTTCCATGAAGATGAAGTTTATCATGCTCAGGGCGCCAAGGGTTACATAGCAAATTTTCACGATTTTGATGGTATAGCGCCTTGCGCCCTCGTAATTGCCGGAACCTATGCACTGGCCCACAACGGTAAGCAGAGCCATACAATAAGCCATACCGGGCATGAAGCAGACGGAGTTGATTACGGTGGTAATGGCGTTTGCCGCGATTGCGGCTGTCCCGAAAGTGGTAAAGATGCGCGTAACAAGCAGCCTCCCGAACTGGAACATGGAATTTTCCAGCCCTGAGGGAATTCCCACATTCAGTATGCTGCGTATCATGGAAGGGGCAAATTTGAGGCGGGAAAGCCCCGCAAGGGAAATTGTTCTCTTTTTGCCGGACATGAGCATTGCCGTCAGGATAAGGGCCGCGGCAATACGGCAGAGCAGGGTTGACAGGCCCGCGCCCACGACGCCCATATCGAATTTATAAATAAAAACAGCGTTGCCGCCTATGTTCAGGATATTTACCAAAAGGGCGATAAACATGGGTACGCGGCTGTTTGCCATGGCCCGGTAGAGCGCCGCCGCGGAATTATAGACAGCCAGAAAGGGGTAACTGAGCGCGGTAAGAAGAAAATAGACTGCCGCCGCGCCCATGACATCTTCGGTAAGATTGCCGTATACCAGTTTGAGGATGGGGTTTCGCGTCAAAAGAATTATGAACATAAGAAACAGCGAAGTTCCCGCGGATACGTACATGAGCTGGCGCGCCGCGAGGTTCGCGTTCTTTGCATCCAGGCGGCCTATGTACTGGCTTACCACCACCGTTCCGCCGGTAGCAAGGGCCGCGAAAGCAATGATGAGAAGATTGTTTATGCTGTCCACAACGGATACGGCGGAAACAGCGTTCTCGCCCACGCTGCTTACCATAATGGTATCCGCTATGCCCATGGTTACGGTAAGCAGCTGCTCCACAACCAGAGGCCAGAGAAGACGCGCAAGAGCGCGGTTGTTCCACCGGTCAGCCGGCGGGGAGGGGGTAATCAAACGCGACGCCTTTTTCAGAAGAAATATGGGTTTCCCGCTTTTGGCTCTCAAGCGGCGAAGAACCTTATTCTATACATAGAAACAGGTTTCTTGCAAGCGCCTAAGGGAACTCGGGCAGGGCAACAGCACTTACTTTTTCCCGGTTATAATAGCGCATTTTTTGCGGC
Organism: Spirochaetales bacterium; assembly: GCA_031274005.1. Classification (GTDB taxonomy): domain Bacteria; phylum Spirochaetota; class Spirochaetia; order DTKZ01; family DTKZ01; genus JAISAF01. The sequence continues at coordinate 66 of JAISQU010000153.1, read as the reverse complement.
AAAGCCGCAAAAAACCAGGCTTTTCGGGGGTTCCGCCGCTGGCGCGGCCGCTTCGCGCCCCTTCAA
>JAISQU010000009.1 GCA_031274005.1 Spirochaetales bacterium | reverse complement strand
GCCGGTTCTATTTAAGCCGTCGTATACAGCGCCGTAGACGCTTTGCGCCGCTATGCGCACCGAATCAAACCAGTATACGTGTCCCCGTAAATTCGTCTCGAAACGCGCGTCCCTGCTTTTGGTTTGGTAGTTGATGGGGGACCACTGTATATCGTTTGAATAATAGAGCGCGTAGGGCGGGTTTTCGGAGGCGGAACTAATCAGGGTATAGATGGTTTCTTCGGTTTCCGCAAGCAGGGCTTTCCAGTCCTCCTGCTGCTGAATAAGGGCCCGTGTCTCCGCTCCTATGCTTCCGCTGGCAATCTGCGCGGTCAGGGTGGACGCCCTGCTTGCCGTTTGCAGCATCGAAGGGTCTATCGCGGCGGCCTGGGTGTAATAGATGGCGGCTTCGGCTGTTCTTCCGCCCCTGTCGGCGGTATAGCCCCTGGCATCCGCGGTCTGGGCGGCGACAGTCTGCGCCCTGGCGGCCCCGGCAAGTTCCGTCTTTGTCCGTTCGGTAACTTGTACGCCTATTTTCTGGAGCAGATCCAGCGAAGCCCGCCTGATGCCCGTAAAGTTATTCAATTCCATAAAAGTACAGTTTCCCGAATAGGCAACGGTCATTTTATCGGAGTTTTTGGCAATCCTGATTTGCAGGGCGTAGCCCACGGCGGTTTTTGTGATAGTCCCGTCCAGAAAATAGTCCGTGGGGGGCAAATGCCCCCAATCAAGCTCCTCCGAATCGTCGTCATAATTGCCGGAATACAGTTCTTTATACTGCGCGTCAAGGTTTTCCCGGTCCAGCACGCCCATTGCGGAATAGCTTGAAAAATTGCTGACAAGCTCGCCCTGTATCACCGCAGGAAGATGTTCCTGATCTTTCGCAAGGCCCTTCGCCTTTGGCGCGACAATAGCAATGCTCATTCCCTTTAAGCCGTCCCCGGTGAAGTAGGGCTCCGGAGCCGCGGGCTGCTGCGCGGATAGCTCCGTCTGGGTGGCGCTGTCCGTAGAATTGCAGGCGGTAAAGCCCATTGTAAAGGATAAAACCGCTAAAAACCCGATAAAAGCAAGTGTCTTTTTCATTCAAGAACCCCAAATATAATCTTTTGGCGCGGCTGACCATTCTCCGCCGGACTTGCCTCCCCTTTTTCAGGCAGACAGCAGATCAAGCCATTTTTTCACACGCTACCCGAATGGTCAAGCGCTCGCTCAGGGCCGGCGCATATAAGAATGTGTCCGCGAATTAACACGAATTGAGCTGGTTCCAAAATTACACCATTGTATAAATTGAAAAGGATTATGCCTTGTCGCTTCTTTTTCAACTACTGCTCCTTTGTGGTAAAAATTCTTTTCTTGTCATTTAGTCTAAGAGCCTGTTTAATATCTTACCTCCCCCCGGGCGCGCAAGGGATTGAAGCGGAAATCCTTTTGGTCTGCCAAAAGATTGGAGCGAAAAGCTGGCGTACAACCTGCCTAAAGGCAGGTTGCCGGAATATAACGGCAGGGTTTTCGTATACGCCGGGCCGTTTTGCCCTATTTTGCAAGCACACGGCTTCGCCCTGCGATTTCCTGGCCCGGTTTGCGGCGTTTTACGCCGCAAATGCGCCCGAATTCCGAATTATAAGGAGATTTTGAACAGGCTCTTAGCGCGAAATTGTGAGACCCTCCGGGGAACCCAATCGGGTTCCCGAACAAGTCTCTTACCGGTGAGGCTGCGCGGAAGCGCCCAAAACGCTTGTGCGCTTTTCCAGTTCCCGCGCGGTGATGATAAGCATTTGCAGGCGATTTTCCACATTCGCGAAGCTGGTGTCCGGGTCAAAGTCCAGCGCGAGTATCTGTATATGGGGCAGGAACTTTTTGAGAGTCTTGATCATACCGCGGCCGGTGATGTGATTGGGCATACAGCCAAAGGGGTTCAGGATAACGAAGGAGTTAACGCCATGTTTGGCCATCTGCACGATTTCGCCGGGCATAAGCCAGCCTTCGCCGATCTGGAACGTGTGGTCTACGACCCCCTCCATGTTGGCGGCGATGTCTTTGATTGAATAGCGTTCCTCCGCGAAACGAAAGCGGGCAAAGCGCTGCGCGACTTTGTCATGAATATGGCCCATGATGCCTTCCATGCCAATTGATTTAAGCGCGAGGAAGAAGGGGTGCCGGGTGTCTCGCCGCCGCGCCATAACTCTTTCCGCGATGTTCTCTTCTCGGAAGAAATCGTACATTCCGGGCAGACAAACCTCCATGCCGTGCTTCTCCAAGTAATCTTCTATGTGGCCGTTGGAACCGGGATGATAATTCATGAGGATTTCGCCGACAAGCCCCACGCGGGGTTTGCGCGGACCGGCCAGGGGAATACGGTTAAAATCTTCCACAGCCTCTTCAAAACCGCGCAGGGCTTTACGGTGACCGGACAAAAGAAGCTCGGTAATGCGCGTAAGGTGATACTGAAAAACCTTGTTTGTTTCGCCGGGGTTCACCTCGTAGGGGCGGATGCGGCGGAGCATTGTTTCCAGATAGTCGGCTATTTTCATGCCCCAGGCGAGCCTTACCTTGAGGGGCAGCGTAAAAGAAAAGCCCGGGTGCATATTTTTGTTGTCAACAAGGCTGGTGGTGATGATGGGAATCTCCGGGTGGCCCGCTTCGTCAAGGGCCTTGCGGCACAGGGCGGCATAGTGCCCGGCGCGGCAGGAAACGCAGTTTTTCGCAAGCCCCGCGGCGATGCAGGACGGGTCCATATCTCCCGCTTCTATCTGCTCCAGAATCTCCCCTATATTCACTTGGGCGGGAAAACAAATGTCGTTGTGAACATATTTTTTACCCAGTTCAATTGCCCTCTTGCCGGCGACTTTCAAAACCCTGGTTTTGTAACCGGCGGTATCCAGCAGTTTCGCCGTTATATAGGAAAATGCCGGCGAGAGATTGGGTATAAGTATGGTTTTTTCTTTTTTGTCCTGCTTGCTGAACTTCACCCGGAACGGATCGCCGAGTTCCTTCGTGCGGTAGGGTTTTTCGGAGTTTATGCGCTTTTCGCGTTTACTGCGCACGGTTTCTATAAAAGAGCGGATTCTGATGGAAAGCGGGCCTTTGGCCTCACCCTCGTCGAGCTTCAGAACAAGAAGCTCTTTGCCGGAAATCTCTTTCAGAATGCGGGCCATCTCGTCGGAGATAATGGCGTCATGTCCGCAGCCGAAACTGACGATCTGCACAAGTTCGATGTTAGGATTGCGCGCCGCGAGGAAAGCCGCCTCAATCATGCGCGAATGATAGGGGTTATAGGATTCCATGCGTACGGAGCCAAGGTCGGCGAGGTTGAGGTTCGGCAGAAATTGCAGGGCCAGCACGGGAATCCCCCTCGCCGTAAAAAGCGAGGAGAGGCCGTGGTTCACAAGCTCATCCGAATGATAGGGCCTGCCGGAAAGGATGACCGCGAACTTATCAGGATCGCGCGAAGCCTCTGGCGTGGAATACCCGGCAAGAACCTTTTCCGATTCAGCCTGCAGCGTATTGTAAAAGCGGCTTACGGCAATCTCCGCCTCGGTAATGGCTATGCGGATGAGGGGCTTGGGAATGCCGAAGACCCTGTTGACGTAGCGCACCGTCTGGTCGTGTTTGAGTTTGCGTGTGTACCAGTGAAAGGCCGGATGATCCATGGGTATTCCGAAGCGGGCCAGAGGCTCGTCACTTTTTTCGACAACCATGGGGTAGCCCTGCACAACGGGGCACATTTCGCAGCCCTGCGCGGTGCGGTTTCCCTTGGGAATGCGTATCATCATGGGCCAGAAAATCCTGTCCACGCCCTGTTCGATAAGATCCTGCACATGGCCGTGACCCAGCTTGGCGGGGAAACAAACCGTGTCCGAAGGTATGCCCTTCAGGCCCTTCTCGAAAAGATCGTAAGAGCTGCGCCGCGACAGAACCACATCGAAGCCCAGCGAGGTAAAAAGGGTTTTCCAGTAGGGCAGGCTTTCCCAGAACTCAAGGGCGCGGGGAATGCCGATGCGGATATTTCTCTTTTCCGCGAGGATGCGGGGCTGGTAGTCGGCGCTCAGCATGCTCACGTGGCGTTTTATGAGGTCGGGTACGGCGGAGAGTTTTTTTGTCGTCGCAGACAGAAGCTGCTTTACACGGGGGTCCGCCGCGTCACCCAGAATCTCGCCCCGCTCGCAGCGATTGCCCGTAATGAAGTAGCCGCCGTTTTGAAAGCTCACAAGGCTGCGGTTGCAGGAGTTCTGGCAGAAGGGGCACACAAGACCGGATTTTTTTTCGCAGGCGAAGTTCTCAAGTTCCGAGAGATTGATAAAGGTCGAGATATACCCGCCGTCGGCCGCGGCTTTCCGCTCGACATAATGCTTTGTTAAAAGAGCGACGCCTATGGCGCCCATCAGGCCCGGATAAGGCGGCCGCACCGCTTCTTTGCGCGTATACTGCTGAAAGGCGCGGAACACAGCGTCGTTGCGGAAGGTCCCGCCCTGAACGACAATTTTGCTGCCCAGCGCGTCAAGGTTCGCCATACGGATAACCTTTGTAAAAACATTCTCTATGATGGAGCGGCACAGGCCCGCGAGAATATCATCAAGGGTCTTGCCGTTTTTCTGCTCCGTAATGATGGAACTGTTCATAAAAACCGTACACCGCGAACCCAGGCGCGAAGGGCTGCCCGATTGGAACGCCATGTTGGCAATCTGATCCACCGGCACGCCGAGGGAGGCCGCGTAGGTTTCGAGGAAAGACCCGCAGCCCGCGGAACAGGCCTCGTTCAGGGTAATGCCCGTTACTATGCCCCCCTGCATGCTGATGGCCTTCATGTCCTGACCGCCTATGTCAAGGATGAACGAAACATCCGGCTCGATCTTCTGCGCCGCGGCCGCGTGAGAAACCGTCTCCACCGTATGGTAATCCGCCCCAAAGGCCTTTGCAAAAAGAATCTCGCCGTAACCGGTCGTTCCCACGCCGAGGATGCGCAAATCCACCCCGTGCTGCGCGTAGGTGTCGCGCATTTTGATAAGCCCGTCACGGACAACCGAAAGCGGATCGCCCCTGTTGGGCGTGTAGTAGGAGTTGACAAGCTCGCCCGCCTCGTCCATCAGGATAAACTTGCTGGTTGTGGACCCCGCGTCAATGCCTATGTATACGGGAAGAATCGTGCCCTCCGCGTAGGTTTTCGGAATAAGGGGAGGCAGATCGTACTTTTTTCTAAAAGCGGCGCGTTCCTGCGCGTCTTTGAAAAACGGGACCTCCGCCGCGTCCTGTCCTCCGCTGTTTATGTTTATGTTTTTCAGCGCGTCGAGAGATGTGCTTCTGTCATACGCGCAGGGCTTGCCCTGAAAAATCGCGTCCAGAGAATGCGCCGCGCCCAGCGCGATAATGAGTTCGGGACTTTCGGGAATAATAATATCGCTGTTTTGAAGCCCCAGCCTCTCCTGAAAAACCCTGATAAGCGTGGGGTTAAAGGTGAGCGGACCGCCTTCGAAAATAACGGGGAATGTTATCTCCATCCCCTGCGCCAGCCCGCCTATGGTCTGCTTCGCGATGGCGTGGAACGCCGACAGTGCCAAATCCTGCTTGGACGCGCCCTGATTCAAAAGCGGCTGAATATCGGTCTTCGCGAACACCCCGCAGCGGCCCGAAATCTCGTAAACCCGCGTTCCTTCTGCGGCGAGGCTGTTGAACTCTTCAATGGGAACATGCAGCAGCTCCGCGACCTGGTCAATAAAAGCTCCTGTTCCACCCGCGCAGCTTCCGTTCATCCTCATATCAGAGGCCACAGGCCGGCCCGTCGCCGCGTCTTTGCGAAAAAAAATGACCTTCGCGTCCTGCCCGCCCAGCTCAATCGCCACGGAAGTTTGCGGGTAAAATTCCTTGACCGCAACCGCGTTCGCGACAACCTCCTGAACATAGTGAGCGCCCAGAGTTTTCGCTATGGAAAGCCCACCCGAACCGCACACCGCAAGTCCCAATTCACATCCGGGAAACATCTCGTGAACCTGCGCAAGAAGAGCGTGCACAGCCAAAGCCTGTTCTGCGTTGTGGCGGCGGTAGAGGGAAAAATCAACGCTCTTTTTATCAGGCGATAAAACAACGATTTTAACCGTTGTGGACCCTACGTCAATGCCGACGCAGCGAATTGAAGCGTTCATACATGTCTATAATATCTAAAAAAAAGATTATATGCAAGCGACATCTCCCGCATCGGCGGGAGATGTCGCTGCCGGAAATTGCGGTGAGGGTCTCAAGGTCGCTTCAGACTTGACCGCAAAACTCCTGATTACAACGCAATTGCGAAGCAATTGCACTGCTGGTTATCTCCTTTCCGCACATTTCCGTGAAAGTGCCCCACCGCAAGGCAGGAGATGTCGCTGCCGGAAATTGCGGTAAGAGCCTGTTCAAAATCTCCTTAATAATTCGGAATTTGGGCGCATTTGCGGCGTAAAACGCCGCAAACCGGGCTTTTCGCTCCAATCTTTTGGCTGCGCCAAAAGGATTTCCGCT
>JAISQU010000085.1 GCA_031274005.1 Spirochaetales bacterium | reverse complement strand
CGCAAAAAACCGGGCTTTCCGCTTCAATCTTTTGGCGATGCCAAAAGGATTTACGCTGCAATCCCTGGCGCGGCCCAGGGGCTTCCGGTGATTTTGCACGGAAAAAATTGGTGCACCCTCATTCCAGCCCCGGAAATTGCGGTGAAAGCCACCGGTGCGCGGGAGGCGTGTCGACACAAGTTCCTGAACATAACGCAATTGCGCAGCAATTGCCGTGATGGGTATGCCCCTTTCCGTACATTTCCGTGATTGCCGGCGCCGCCGCGCCCCTCCAATCCCTTGCGCACCCGCCCCCGGCTGTAGAAAAACACCGCGGTTTACGCTACATTTATGAAAATGACCGAGTTCGCGCGTATTCTGGAAACATCTTCTTTTTTATCCCTGTGCCGGGGCCTGCGGCAGCCGGGCGATTCGGTTTTCCCGGGCAGAAAACTCCGCGGCCTGAAAGGCGGAGAAATCCGGACTCTTCAGAAGCAGGGGAACATAGCGGACAACTGGGCGAATGTCAGCGTCATTGATGATTTTTCACCCCTGCGCATTTACGGGAATTTTTTTCTGGGGCCCTGTATTCTTGGACGTTTCGCCGAAACCACTCATCATGCAGGGAATGCGGACCTTCCTTCGGGGATTTTTTACAGTACCCTGTCAAATGTGATTGTGGCGGACGAGGCCCTTGTGCACAGGTGTCCGCTGGTTTCCCGTTATATTCTTGACGCGGAATCCTGCGTAAGCGCTTCGCGGCTGGAGGGCGAAAGCTCCTCGACCTTCGGCAACGGGATCATGATAAACGCGGGAATAGAAACGGGCGGCAGAAGCGTTCCTGTTTTCTACGACCTTAATCCGCGGTTTGCCGAAAAAGCGGCGCGCGGCCGCGCGGGAGGGCTTGACGCGGATGAGTTGAAAGATTTTCTGGCCTCGTACGCCGCCGCCGCCCGCCTGCCTTCGGGCTATGCCGGCAAAAAAAGCAAAATACACGGCGCGGGGCTTGTAAGCGCTTCTTTCATAGGCCCCTGGGTGAGCGTCGAGGGCGCGCTGCGCATACGCGGCTGCACGCTCTTCGCGGAAGACCAGGCGCGGGTATACGCGGGAGCGGGCTGCGTTCTGGATGATACGGTTGTCCGCCCCGGCTGCCGTTTTGACACGCAGGCTGTAATTTCGCGGTCATTTTTCGCGGAAGCCTCCGGCGCGCAAAGGCAGGCGAAAATAACCGAAAGCTATATAGGCCCCAATTCCGTAATCGCGGAGGGTGAGGTCAGCTCTTCCTTCGTGGGACCCTTTACCGGTTTTCACCATCAGTCTCTTTTAATAGCCGCGTTCTGGCCCGGGGGCAAAGGCAACGTCGGCCACGGGGCGAACATAGGCTCAAACCATTCTTCCCGCATGCCCGACGGGGAACTGTGGCCCGGCGAGGGCATGTTTTTTGGCCTGGGCTGCAACATAAAATACCCCGCGGATTATTCGCGCGCGCCCTATACCATCATCGCCACAGGGGTAACGGCCCTGCCGCAGAAAGTCGAGTACCCGTTTTCGCTCATCACGCAGCAGGAACTCGCCCTGCCGGAGATTCCTTCCGGTTACAACAGGCTCGTTCCCGCCTGGGTTTTGAAAGACAATTTTTACGCCCTTTGGCGGAGCCGGGAAAAAAATCTGCGGCGAGGCAGAACGCCCCTCATGAGGCTGACCACAGACCCCCTGCACGAAGGCAATATCGCCCTTATGAAAGAGGCCCTGGAAATGCTTTCTTCCGCGGCGCGTAAGAAAGACATCTACCTTCCCGGCGACATTCCCGGCACAGGCAAAAACATTCTGCGGGAGGAAGACCGCGCGGCGGCGGCGGAAACGTATGCGTGGTTTATACGTTTCGCGTATCTGCGCGGCCTTTTTGCCCCAAAGCCGGAGGGCGCGAAGGCAGAAACCCCGGCGGACGGACTCGCGGCGGAATACCTCGCCTGTCTGGACAGGCTGTACGCGATGGCGCTTTCTTCCCGCAGCAAAGACAATGAGCGGGGCGCAAAAATCATTCCCGATTACGCGGAAACCCACGCGGAGGCCTGCGGGGATGAATATATACTCGGCATGAAAAAATATATAGAAACCGAAAAAAACCGGCTGTAAAAGAAGGCCGCGGATTTACACAGGATGATACGCAGAATATGGAAAAAAGAGCTTTGAAAAACACATCTTTATACAGTGTAAAAAAGGAATAAGCCTATGCCTAATATCATAGACCCCGCTATCTACGCCAAAATCAGGGTAATCCTCGAAACTGCCCGCGCGAAAGCGTATTCCGCCGTCAATTCCGTCATGGTAGAAGCCTATTGGAGTATAGGCAAAATAATCGTGGACAAACAGGGCGGACAGGAACGGGCCGAATACGGAACAGGGCTTTTAGAGCAATTATCCGCAAAACTCACGCAGGACTATGGGAAAGGGTTCACTGTTGCCAATTTGAAGAATATGCGTCAATTCTATCTTTTGTTTCAAAATCGCTACGCACTGCGTAGCGATTTAAGCTGGACGCATTATCGGCTCATTATGCGTGTTGAAAACCAAACAGCCCGCGATTTTTACCTTGACGAGTGTGAAAAATCCCGGTGGAGTACCCGCCAGCTTGAACGGCAAATCAACAGCTTTTACTATGAGCGCCTTTTGAAAAGCCGGAACAAAAAGGCCGTCGCCGCGGAGGTTTTTGACAAAGAACCCGGTATAAGCCCCGTGGATATTATTAAAGACCCCTATGTTCTGGAATTTTTGGGGCTTTCGCATGATCAAAAGTTTTTTGAAAGCGATCTGGAAAACGCCCTCATTACTCATCTTCAAAAATTCCTTCTGGAACTTGGCCGGGGCTTTACCTTTGAGGCCCGTCAAAAGCGTATATCCTTTGATGATGAACATTTTTATATAGATCTGGTCTTTTACAATTATATTCTTAAATGCTTTGTTCTTATCGATCTGAAAACCGGGAAACTCACCCACCAGGATTTAGGCCAGATGCAGATGTATGTACATTATTATACAAGAGAATTGATGAACGAAGGGGATAACCCGCCCATCGGCATCGTTCTGTGCGCGGATAAAAACGAATCGGTGGTAAAATACACGCTGCCGGAAGATGACAAACAGGTTTTCACTTCCAAATATAAATTGTATCTGCCTACCGAAGAGGAATTAAAACGGGAATTGCAAAGAGAGCGGCAATTACTTGACCAGGAGAAAGCATTACGCAAATCAAAAAATTGAAAGGCACATTTTTATACAGCATAAAAATGCGGGCAGCGGACAAAGGCGGGAAGCATCTGTGCGGCGCGGAATGTATCGCGGCGGAAGAACACATTATTCCCGGCTGCGAAGTTATGATACGCAGGGCGGCCCGTCACTCCAGAGGCGCGGCGGGTGAAATACGCATCAAAATTGAACGGCTAGACGATGAGCGGATTGAGTATATCAAGGCGCTTCCGGTAACAACCCGCGAAACACAGTCCGCGAGGGAAGGCCGGGCGGTCGCGATAGATATCCTTGAAAAGCTGAATGTGCCGGATGCCGCGGCTGTTTTTGACAGGATACGCGAAACCTTCGGCATGAGGGGCGCCATGCTGCTGAACGCGGACACAGGCGAAAGGCTGGAGCCTGACCCCGCGCGGGGCGTGCGCGTAACGCGGATGGACGCCGAAGACTTCGCGCCCGCTTCATCCGCGTTAAAAGAAGAAAAAAATCATTTCCGCGAGGCTCTTGTCCTGGCAACCAAGGCTGTGCACGCCCCGCATATTATAGGCGAAATTTGCGTCTCCGACGATCCTGATTATGTTACCGGCTATGTGGCCTCAAAAGAGCTGGGTTACATTCGCATTACGCGCCTGAAAGAATCAGGCGAAGGCGGCGGCAGGATTTTCCTTTACCGGGGGGACGGTTCGGAAGCCCCCGCCTGCATACGGTATTTGCAATCCCGGCCCGTTCTTGTAACGAATATGCCGGACTCTCCGCAAAGCGCCTCGCCGCAGGACGCCTTACAAAAGAAATGGGACGGCATGCGCAGGGCTCTCGCGGAGCTGCGGAAGAATCACCTGTACCGGAGCATTCCGCCGATTGAATCCGCCGCAGCCCCGCATATACGGTATCAGGGGCGGGATCTTGTTTTACTGGCCTCCAACGATTACCTTGACCTTGCTGGCGAACCGCGCGTAAAAGCCTGGGCCGCGGAAATGGGAACGCTTTACGGCGTTGGCTCGGGCGGCTCCCGGCTTACCACAGGCTCCTCGCCCCTGCACGGGCAACTGGAAAAAATGCTCGCCGCTTTCAAGGGAACAGAGGCGGCTCTGCTTTTCAATACGGGCTATATGGCGAATCTCGGAACGATTTCCGCGCTCTGTTCAAAGGATTGGGTTATTTTCAGCGACGAGAAAAACCACGCAAGCATCATAGACGGCTGCAGGCTGAGCGGTGCAAAAATCATCGTTTACAAACACAACGACATGGACGATCTGGAAGACAAAGTCTGGCCTTATGAGGGGCGCAAGGGTCTTATTGTCAGCGATTCGGTTTTCAGCATGGACGGCGATATCGTAAACCTTCCGCGTCTGTGCTCGATTGCGGAGGCCCGCGGCATGTATTCCATGATAGACGAGGCCCACGCCACGGGCGTTGTCGGGAAAACAGGCCGGGGAGTTACCGAATATTACGGGGTCAAACCGGACATCATTATCGGAACCTGCAGCAAGGCCCTGGGCAGCGAGGGGGGCTTTGTCTGCGGAAACAAACTGCTTATCGATTTTCTTGTAAACCGCGCCCGCAGTTTTATTTTTTCCACGGCCCTGCCCGCGAATGTTGTCGCGGCGGCCATCAAGGCCCTTGAAATTCTGATGAATGAACCTGAGCGGGTGGAACGCCTGCGGGAAAACGTGCGGTTCTTCTGCGGGCTTTTACGGGACGAGGGTATCGCCGCCGCCTCTGAAACGGCCATTATTCCCATTGTTTTGGGCTGCGAAGAAAAAGCTCTGGCCGTGTCCCGCCGCCTTCTGGACGAAGGTTTTTACATTTCCGCGATTCGCTATCCTACAGTGCCGAAAGGCAAGGCCATGCTGAGAGTTGTTCTGATGTCGTCGCATACGAAGGAAGACCTCGCGGCAACGGCGAAGGCCATAGCCGCCGCGATTGCGGG
>JAISQU010000351.1 GCA_031274005.1 Spirochaetales bacterium | reverse complement strand
CCTGGCAAATTATATTTTCAAACATTGCTTACAATAAAGGTTAAAACAGGAGCGAGATTTCTGACGCAGAAACTCCCTTCAAAAACGTTTCGCAGATCAAAAACAGGCTGAAGGCGCAGAACAGAAATCACCAGCGCCGCAAGCGCTATACCCTCCGCGAAGCCCAGGAAAACCCCCAAAGCCTTGTCCAGATTTTGCAGATTCACGCTGTTCACAAAGCCCTTCAGAATTTTTTCCATGATTTTCATGACGACATACGTAACAAGAAACAGCGCCATAAACGCGATGATGCGCCCCCAGTTGTTGAAGCCTATATATTCCTCCACCGCCGCGCCCAGGCTCGCGGAAAAAAGTACCGCCGCCACGATGCCCGCGACAATGGCGCCCAGGGAAAAAAATTCCGCCAGCGCCCCCCGAAGGAGACCCCGTATCAGCATAAAAAGCACGATGATGCCGCATACAATATCAAGAGCGTTCCATTCCATTTTTCCAGTCTCTCCCTTATATATAATCCAAAACCATGCCGGCGCATAGAGCAGCGGCGTCCTTTCCCTCTTTGCCGGCGATCCGCCGCATGGCCTTTTTCATTGTATCACATACGCCGCTGTCAAGAAGAGCCTTAACCGCAGCGGTAAAATCTTCCGCGCTGACAGGCTCCGCGTCAAGGACTTTTGCCGCGCCGAGTTCCTCAAAAAGCCGGGCGTTCCGAAGCTGGTCGCCCCGCGAAGTCAGCGCCTTCAGGGGGATAAGCAAGGCCGGCTTTTCCGCAGCCAGAAACTCCCACAGCGAACCCGCGCCCGCACGGGATACCACGGCCGCCGCCGCCGCCAGAAGATGGGGGAACTCTGCGGAAAAGTAAGGCGCGGCAAAATAGCCCGGACGCGGAATCTCCTCATACTTTCCCTCGCCCGTCTGGTGGACAATGTTCATATACGGCAGAAGGCTGTCAAGCGAAGCCCGCGCAAGGGCATTGATTTCCGCAGCCCCCAGGCTTCCGCCCAAAACAAGGAGAAGGGGTTTCTCCGCCGAAAAACCGGCAATCCTCAAACCCTCTTCCGCCCTGCCCAGAAAAATTTCCCGCCGTACAGGATTGCCCGTTACCGCGAGCTTGCCGCGAAACCGCGCCGGAAAATGCGAAAGCGATTCCCCGTAGGGAACGCAAATCTTTTTCACAAAGGGCGCGTTCAGGCGGGTCGCCAAACCGGGATCAAAGTCAGACTCGTGGGTAATGGCGGGAATGCGTAAAAGCCAGGCCGCGAAAACAGGCGGAAAGCTGACGTAGCCGCCTTTTGAAAAAACCACGGCGGGCCTGCGCCGTAAAAAAATAAAAAGCGCCGCAAAAAAACCAAGGCCAATCCGCAGTACATCGGTAAAATTGCGCAGGGAAAAATACCGCCGCAGTTTGCCCGAAGGGATCCCCCTGTAGGGAATATTCCATGACCGCACAATCGCCTGTTCCATGCCCCCCGCCGAGCCTATCCAGAGAAAATCGCAGTCCCGGCTCTCGCGCAGCCTTTCCAGAACGGCAAGGCCCGGGTACACATGCCCCCCCGTCCCGCCGCCGGTAAAAACAACCAATGGTTTTTTCTCTTTTTTTTTCATGGCCAGTTAGATTTCCACCATATATGAGGATGCGGATTTTTGCAATCAGTTGAACCGGTTCCGAAAAAGAAAGTCAGAATTCTACTCCCTACTCCCTGCCCTCCCCCTTGTTTTTCAGGCACTCTTGCGGTATATTTCCTGCATGCTGAAATATGTATACGCGCTCGCGGGCCTTTTATCCCTTGCGGCGGGGCTTTCCGCGCAGCCCGCGCCCCGTCCCCTGCCGCCGGAACTGGCGGAGCGGCTTCGCGCTTTGTACGGCTTTTCCGCGTCCGAATACGAGGCCCTGCGGCAAACGGGGGAAATCACCCGCCTCCAGGATAACGGCTTTTCCTCCCTCCTTTTGCCGGACAAACAGCTTGCCGGCGAGCTCTTGTCGGACTACAAAAAGCTGGATCCCGCTTTTCTTGTCGAGGCGCTCTATGTGATTCCTGTCAGCAAGGGCCTTGCGGAGGGGGAAGACTTTCGCCTGAAAGTGTATAACACCCTCCACAAGATTGATACCATGAAGGGCCTGCAATACTGGTCCGCCAGCGGCGAAAAATATCAAACCATGTTTAACGATGCCTATGTCATCGCGAATCCCGACAGCGAAAAACCCCTGCCCAATCCCCAGGCTGCTTCCATTCCGCCCTATGATAAAATCTACGTGTATCAGGACGACGCGCGTTTTGGCGAGAACACGTATGAAACTGTCTATCGATACTATAACGGGGGGCGTTTCCGCGTTACCATGAAAAATCTTACGCGGCTTTTTTACGGCTTTTTTCCCGTTGTGCAGCGCGAAAACCTGCTTCTTAACATGGTTATTCTTCCCGGCGAGGATTATCTTGTCTTCTATAGCTGCATCGGCGCCGATGTTTTTTCCCTGTTCGGTATGCAGGACAGGCTTTTGACGAGTTTTTCCAACCGCCTCAAGGCGCTCTTCTCCTGGTTCGACAGCAGCCTGGACTGGCAGGGATAAGTCTTTTATTTATCTCATGTTACGAAAAAAGAAAATTTAACCACGGACCACACTGACCTAGGATGCAGGGGCGAGCAGCGGTCCGCCGCGACCAGCCTCACAGACAGATCCACGGACTAATTAATGATGAGTTATAGATAATTTTTATGTCCGTGTTGTCCGTGAGGTCGACTTTTCCACTCTTTGGGTGGAAAAGTGGTTAAAATTCTTTTCCAATTCATTTGGGATAGGGAGAAGTTGAAAAAAATAAAACCGCAGAGAACGCGAAGGGCGCAGAGAAAAGGAATCATATCATATTTTTTTTCTTCCTCTGCGTTCTCCGCGCGCTCCGCGGTTTATC
>JAISQU010000334.1 GCA_031274005.1 Spirochaetales bacterium | reverse complement strand
AAACCGCGAAGTCGAAAAAGTCGAAAAAGGGAAGAAAAAGAAGGAAAAACCGTGGTATTTCCTGTTTTTATCTCAAATCTTACAAATTACCTGGATATAACAAGGTAAAACCCGGGCTTTCAGCAAAAACTTCTTCGACTTTTTCGACTTTGCGGTTAGAAATTCCTGAAATATGTAATCAATCATCGAGTTATGGGTCAAGAATAGCTTTAGGCAGACTGTACGCCTGCCTCAGGGGGGCGCGCCTCCCTCAAAAAAAATTAAAAAAAGCGAAAAACCTCTTGCATAAAATTTTTATATGTTATATCATAGTATTTACATATGTTTTATATAATTATTAAACATATGTAAATACTAGTATTTCCGGCGGACGAGGTTCCGGAGGAAGGTTCTGAATGAAGGGTAAGGGAAAGAGGAAAATCCCGGCGAGAGTGTTTTACTATTACAGGAAGAGTATCGCGCTTGCCGCGTTTCTGGTTTTTTGGCAGATCGCGCCTTTGGCGGGGATTGCGGACCGGCAGTTTATTCCTACGCTGACGGAGGTTGTTACTACGGGCTGGGATTTGCTGTGGTCGGGGAATTTGCTTGTTCATGTGGGGGTGAGTTTCCGGCGGGCGCTGGTTGGTTTTCTTATCGCGTCGGCTATTGCCCTGCCGCTGGGTTTTGTACTTGGGGGCTGGTTCAGGCGTTTTGAGGAGTATCTGAATCCCCTGCTGAGCGTTTTGTCACAGGTTAATCCGTTTTCCGTATTTCCTGTTTTTATACTTTTCTTCGGTATCGGCGAGGTCGCGAAGGTGGCGATCATATTATGGGTGTGCGTTTGGCCTATCCTGTTCGGGACTGTCAATGGGGTGAAGAATATTGACCCTTTGCTGGTGAAGGCGGCTTTGGCAATGGGAACTCCCAAACTGTCGCTTTTTTGGAAGATTGTGCTTCCCGGCGCGGCGCCCACAATCTTCGCGGGCTTAAAGCAGGGGGCGGGAATATCCTTTTTCATGCTTATCGCCGCGGAGATGATAGGAGCGACCGCCGGGCTTGGCTGGCTGATTTTGAATTCGCAGGTCAATTTTCAGATAAAAAGGCTTTTCGTGGCGGTGGTTACTATAGCGGTTCTGGGACTGGCGATTACCTTTGTTATTAACCGGGTCGAGAAAAAGATACTCACATGGAAAGAAGAAAGTGTTGTGAAATAGGAGGTGCGCAATCTTATTCACGACTTTATATATACAACACCATTTTATAGGAGAGTCAAAATGGGAAAGAGAAATGCGTTGAGAAAAAACGCGGGCATCTGGGCGCTG
The DNA here is from genome assembly GCA_031274005.1 of Spirochaetales bacterium. Classification (GTDB taxonomy): domain Bacteria; phylum Spirochaetota; class Spirochaetia; order DTKZ01; family DTKZ01; genus JAISAF01. Next base: position 7,109 of record JAISQU010000334.1, on the reverse strand, counting down.
GGGCTCCTGGCTGCGGGGATTCTACTGGGGTGTTCACGAAAACCCGACACTGTGGAGCTTACCGTCAACAAGGAAGGCCGGCAAGTGTACCAAATAAAAACGTGGACGAATAAGGATTGTACTGCCGCGCCGTATATCGTTGCCGATCATCTGGGTTTTTTCGAGGAGGTGGGTCTTGAATTGATATACACCGGAGAAACCCAGTCGCCGCAAAAGATTCCTTCGATTCTGAGCGGAGACAACGATGTGGGCACAGGGCATCCGAACACTGTGGCTATTGCCCGGCATGGCGGCGCCCCAATCCGCGCCGTGGCCCGTTCCATTGTCGAGCCGCCGGAGGAGATTACGGATATTCATTTGCAGCACATGTGGTGGGTCAGCGACAAAAACGGCCCTATCAGGACGCTGGAAGATATCAAGAAGCTCAACCGGAAGCTCAAGCTGCAATTGATTCAGCGTAATACCTGCAGCGATTTTCTTACCGATATTATTTGGCAGAAAATCGGTATCACCAGGGACCAGGTTGAATATATCACCATACCCGATGTTGAGGGCGTTCAGGCTCTGAAACAGGGGCTGGTTGATATTGCAACGCCGCACCCGCCGTTTTTCCGCGCCATTGAGGACACGGGCATCGCGAATATCCTTATAACAAGCCGGCAGATTGCCGGAGAAAGCGCGGGGACATATTTGTACTATTTCACGGATGACTTCATAAAGAAGAATCCTGAACCCATTAAGCGTTTTGTCAAGGCCATAAAGAAGGCCGAACGCTGGGCGAATGATAACCCCGCGCAAACGGCGAAATGGACGGAGGAAGAAATAGGTGTTCCTGTTCAGGCGAATCACTATTACGCGCGGAACGCGGTAATTAATGAGGCTCAGATTCAGTTTTGGATCGATGGTTCCATCAGCAGCGGCGCGCTGCCGCCGGATACGAAGATAACCGTGAAGGATGTTATCACTCACGAGTTTGATCAGTTCGGCAACGAGTAACTTTTAATGCGTATTCAGGGGGCCGAGCTCCCTGCATACGTTTATCCGAACACTTTCATTTTAAGGATTTACGGAGGTTTTTATGGTGGTTGAGCATCAGGGGGCTCTGGGCGACGAGGCCATTGGGGATTTTAAAATTGTCGCCCGCAATATTAACCATGTTTTTCATATTAAGCGGCCGGGGGAAGAAAAGCGGGATTTTAAGGCTGTTGAAAACCTGAATCTGAATGTGAAGAAAGGGGAGTTCGTCACCATAGTGGGCCCTTCGGGCTGCGGTAAATCCACATTTCTTGATATATTGGCGGGTCTGTCCGAACCAACGGCGGGAGAAATATTTATTGACGGGCACAAAATTTCCGGACCCGCGCTGGACAGGGGAATTGTGCTTCAGGGCTATGCCCTCTTCCCCTGGCGGACTGTGCGCCAGAATATTGAGTACGGGCTTGAAATTAAAAAGGTCGGGAAACACGAGAGAAAAGAAATCAGCGGCAGGTTTATTGATCTGGTTGATTTAAAGGGTTTTGAGGACCGTTTTCCCTATGAACTTTCCGGCGGCATGAAACAGCGGGTCGCCATCGCGCGGGCCCTTGCCTATGACCCGGAAGTCCTCCTTATGGATGAGCCTTTTGCTGCGGTGGACGCCCAAACACGGGAAATACTTCAGGACGAGCTTTTGAGTATTTGGGAAAAAACCGGCAAAACGATTATTTTCATTACCCACAATATAGAGGAGGCGGTGTTTCTCGCGGACCGGGTCGCCGTTATGTCGCCGAATCCCGGCGCCGTGAGGGGTATTCTCAGCATTGATCTTCCCCGTCCGCGGCGGGTCCGGGATATAAGAAACTCCGGCGATTTTAGCCGGCTTACAGGGGTGCTGTGGAATCTGCTGCACGGCATTGAAGTCTCTCGTGACGGGGACGCTCAGGCGGTGTGGCCGGCGATCAATTCCGCCGCCTTGTAGGAAATTGTTCAGAAACTAAAGTTTCTGAGCAACTCCATTGTTTACCGGTATATGACGGCTCTTGAAAGAATGAGCGCGTATAACAGGGGCGAACCCATAGACAGATTACCCTGCGTGCCTATTGTCGACAATACGGGCGCTCGGGTAATTGGAGAAAAAGTTTCCCATCTGCGGCGGGACGGCAAGTTACTGGCAAAAGCCCAGATAGAGGCCTACCGCAAATTTGGCTATGATAATATTCGTGTTTTTACCGATCTGTTTACCCTGCCCGAGGCAATGGGCGCGGCCGTCCATGTTCCGGAAGATGAAACGGCGTATATAGAGTCTCCGGCAATCACGGGCGTTGATGAAATCAACCGCCTGTTGCCGGCTGACCCCGGCAAAAGCGGGATATTACAAATATGTTTGGAGGCGATGAGGATAACCCTGGACACTGTGGGAAAAGAGGTTCCCGTTACCGGCGCCCTGACAGCCCCGTTTACAAACGCGGCCATGGTAATTGGCGTCGCCAGGATCGCGCGGCTGATGATTCAGGATCCCGAACCGGTACACCGGCTCTGCGAGGTTTCGCTGCAAAGCTGTCTTGAATACGCCAGGGCGATTATCGATACAGGCTGCGCCCCAAGCCTTTCGGACCCCATGGCGTCGGGAACGGTTATCAGCAGAAAACACTTTGAAACTTTTGCCTTCCCCTACCTGAAACGGTTAATCGAATACATCCACAGCCGCGGAAAAGCGGTTACCCTGCATATATGCGGGAAAACGGAAAAAGTCTGGGATTTAATGGCCGACACAGGCGCAGACTGCCTCAGTATAGATAACGAAGTGTCTATGCGTCAGGCCAAAGAAGCTGTGGGGCGCCGCGTCCGGCTGATGGGGAATATCCGTCCGTCCGAAGTCATGCTGGAGGGTACGAGCGCGGATGTCAAAGCCGCTGTGCGCAAGTGCATACAAGAGGCGTACGACTCTCCCAAAGGGCTTATTATCGCCTCGGGATGCAGCCTGCCTACGGAAACACCCTTTGAAAATATCAGCGCCATGATAGCGGCCGTGAGGGAAGCGGGATATCCGATTACAGGGGGCGAGGAGTCTTTTTTATGATTTGCCTCGGGCCTGTAACATTTTGACGATTCTCTCCAAACCGGATTTCCTCTAAAACTCCCCCGTCCCCCCGCTATACCGTTTTGTGTTACTCAAATAAATCAAAAAATCCCGGGAAAGTAACGGAGGCGGCTTCGGCGCTTGCTATTTCGGTAGGCCCTTCGGCGCCCAAAGCCGCGACGGCAAGGGCCATAACCACCCTGTGATCGCCGTGCCCGTCTACCCGGCAACCGCGCAGGCTGTTTGCCCTTCCCGTTATTTCCAGGCCCTCGGGCAGCTGCCTGACCTGCGCCCCCATTTTTGAGAGCTCTTCGGCCATAACCGCGATGCGGTCGGTTTCTTTCAAGCGGGCCTGGGGAACATTCAGGAGCCGCGTTACCCCTTCGGCAAAGCAGGCCGCTGCCGCGAGGGCGGGAAGGGCGTCGGGAATGGCGTTCATGTCTATGTCGCGGCCTTTCAGGGCCGCGCCTGTCAGGGTAATGTTTGTACCCGCGGTTTTCACCGAGCAGCCCATGGCCTTCAGTATAGACACAACGGCTTTGTCGCCCTGGGAATCTCCCATATCAAGGCCGCTCAGGGTTACGATTCCTCCTGTAACGGCGGCGGCGCAGAAAAGAAATGTGGCCGAGGAGAAGTCTCCCGGCACGGCTCTTTCAAAGGCGTGATAGCGCTGGCCGCCGGGAATGACAAAATGCCGCAGACCCTGCCTGTCCATTTTTATACCCTGCGCGTCGAGCCAGCGCAGGGTCATCTCCACATAGGGTTCTTCATACAAAAGAGTCACGTCAATTTCGGTAACGGCGGGCGGGGCGATAAGCGGCGAGGCAAGGAGCAGGGCCGAAAGGTACTGGCTTGTGGGGCATTCTATGCTGGTTTTTCCTCCGGTAAGGGGACCGCGTACCGTAAAGGGCGCTTTGCCGCCTGTTTCGCAGCGTACCGAAGCGCCCAGATCTTGGAGGCTTTGCAGCAGGCTGGAAGCCGGCCGGCCGCGTATCTGCGCGTCGCCGGTAAAAGTTATGTCCTCCTCCGCAAGGGCGGCGAGGGCGGCGGCAAGGTAAAGAGTTGTGCCGGAGTTGCCTACGTCCACGGGCGCGGAAGGCGCGGTAATACGCCCGCCTGTTCCTTCGACGGACAGCGCCCTCCGGCCGTCCGCGGTTTTGCCTTCCGTGATGCCGGCCCCGAAAAGGCCGCACACTCTGATACAGGAGGCGGCGTCGTCCGAATCAAGGGGATTCAGGATGCGGCTTTTGCCTTCCGCAAGGGAAGCGATAAGAAGAGCGCGTATTGTGTGGGATTTCGAGGCGGGAACAAGAATGCTTTTTGAGAGCCGGGCCGGGCGTATGGTCTTTATCATGGGAATTTTCTCCGGGCGGCAGCCGGTGGTGATAAATACGCGCGTTTGCAAAGCAAACGCTGTGCCGACAGCTCACGCAATTTTGCGGGCAAAATCGCGCCGCCGGAGTTGTACGCATATAAATTGCCCTGCGGCAATTTATAGGGCCGGGTTCTGAGCTGCCGCCGGGCGGCAGCCGGTGGTGATAAATACGCGCGTTTGCAAAGCAAACGCTGTGCCGACAGTTCACGCAATTTTGCGGGCAAAATCGCGCCGCCGGAGTTGTAAGCCCGGTTTTTTGCTTCGCAAAAAATGCGCCCGCAGCCGTTCATTTGTTTTTAAAATTTGAGATGTTTAAAACGATGTTCAAAAAAACGCCCGCAATGGCGGCAAGGCCCAGCCCGCTGAAAGAAAACGAACCCGCGGAAATCGCCGCGCCGGGCGCACGGGGGTCGACAAGGCTTGAGATGGTTCCGGTTCCCAGCCCCAGAACGAGCATGGCCGCGACGGTCATAAGGATTTTCGGGTCGTGTATGTCAATGCGGGCGTCTACCATGTTTTTTATGCCTATGGCGGAAATCATGCCAAAGAGCAGAATGGAAATGCCGCCTATGACCGGCGCGGGAATTGTTCCCACGATGGCGCTGAACTTGGGAACGAGCGACAGCAGAATCGCGAACACGGCGGCGATGCGCATAATGGCGGGGTCATGAGCTTCGGTCAGGGCCACGGCGCCGGTATTTTCGCTGTAGGTTGTGTTCGCGGGGCCTCCGATAAAGGCCGCGACGCTTGTGGCGATTCCGTCTCCCAGCAGGGTGCGGGAAATCCTGGGGTCGGCCAGATAATCCTTGCCCGTTACATTGCCTATGGCGAGAATGTCTCCGAAGTGCTCAACCATCGTGACAATGGCGACGGGAACCGTAAAACTGATGGCGCTGAGGGAAAACTTCGGGGACGAGAAGGCCGGCAGTCCAATCCAGGCCGCTTTCGCGACGGCAGAAAAATCCACAATCCCTGTGAGTACGGCAAGGGTGTATCCGGCAAGAAGCGCAAAAAGAACGGGCAGCAGGGACAGAAACTTCAGGCCCCATTTTGGAAAAGCCATCTTTACAAAGACGCCCGCCGCAAAAGTGAAAAACGCGATGCCCCAGCAGCCGAGCTCGCTTATCTGCCCGCGGATATTCCCCACATAGGCGTCGGTCGCGTTTTTTATTGCTACGGGCGCCAGGATAATTCCGATGAGGATAATGATGGGGCCGGTAACATGCGGTGGAAAAATTTTATGCATAACATCAATCGAGACAAACATAAAAATTATCGCCACTATGATGTAGAGTCCGCCGGCCGCGACTATGCCGCCCAGGGCGTAGGGCAGGCCCTCCGATTCTCCTATAACAACCAGCGCCGGAATAAACGCGAAGGAACTGCCCAGAAACACAGGAACCTTGAACTTTGTAACAACATGAAAAATCAGCGTTCCTGTTCCCGCGGCGAAGAGCGTTACCCCTATATCCAGGCCCGTCACCATGGGGACAAGAACCGTTGAGCCAAACATAACAAAAGTATGCTGAAGGCCCAGCACAACGGTTTTCGCGGACAAGGGATTTTTCATATCGGCTCCTTTCAGACAAAAAATTTCCCGCGCTCTCCTGCCTTTAGGCAAACTGCCAGCCTAAAGGGGATAAGGGCAACAGCTTTTGTATACGCCGGGCCGTGCTGCACGGCCTGCTTTAAGCCTTGCCGCGAAAGCAGCGCGCCTTAAAGATTGTCGGCCAGAATCTGAAGTATGTCCCGCGGCTCTTTGGCAGCGATAAGTTTGCGGCGCATATCCGCGCTGCGCAGAAGCTGGCTTATTTCCGCCAAAAACTGTATGTGCGGCCCCGTGCGCTGATTGGAAGACAGCGTCATAATAAAGATTTGGGAAAGCTGCTTGTCCAAAGCCTCAAAATCCACCGGATGCTTTGAAACGCCCACAGCCGCCACAAGCTCTTCCACAGCGTCGGTTTTTCCGTGGGGAATCGCTATACCGTTTTCCATCCCCGTCGACATCTTCTTTTCTCTGTCAAGGACAGCGGCCAGAGCGGCCTCCCGGTCTTTGACTTTACCTGTGCTCATCAGCATATCAAGAAGACTTTCAATAATTTCCTGTTTCGTCGCGCCCTGAAGATCAGCGGTAACTGTATCAAGGGTAAGATATTTCAATAAAGACATGTCTAGAGAGTAGAAACTCTCAGGAAGAATGTCAAGACATTTTCCCGCGCTGCGCGCGGGAAAATGTCTGAACGGAAATTGCGGTGAATGCCGCCAGGACCCTTCCGGCTGAACAACAATTCGCCTGAATGTATTGCAATTGCGAAGCAATTGCCGTGGTGGTTATGCCCCATCCGCACATTTCCGTGAAAGCGCGCCCGCCGCTGCGCGCGGGAAAATGTCTGAATGTCGCCGGCACGCATGGGTTTTTCGCAGGGCATCGGCGTTTACTTTTTTAGCCTGCGGAAAGCTATCAAAACCGCAGAGTTTTAAGAAATGAAGAACCGCGGAGCAGAGCTCTAAACTTAACCCATAAGTCAGGATATGATTACATATTTTTTAGGAATTTTTTCACCGCAAAGTCGAAAAAGTCGAAGAAGTTTTTGCTGGAAGCCCGGGTTTTACCTTGTTATATCCAGGTAATTTGTAAGATTTGAGATAAAAACAGGAAATACCACGGTTTTTCCT
>JAISQU010000305.1 GCA_031274005.1 Spirochaetales bacterium | reverse complement strand
AAAGGCAGCCCGCTTTTATATAACACATGAAGGTTTACATGCGTCTTTGGCCATAAAGCCGTTAATCAAGGCATGCGCTTCGCGCACGGTTTCAGGGCCATGCCGTGGCTAAACCCCTGTAATCCCTTGCGCCCCACGGTCTTTTTGCAATTTTGTAACCGGCCGTCATCCCGGCGCAATCACGGAAATATGCGGACGGGACATAACCAGCAGGGCAATCGCTGCGCGATTGCGTTATATTCAGGAGCTTTGGTGACAAGCCGGTAGGACACTGGTGACCTTCACCGCAATTTCCGCCCCGCCTTGCGGCGGGCACACTTTCACGGAAATCGCGGACGGGACATAACCAGCGCGGCAATCGCTTCGCGATTGCGTTATATTCAGGCGCTTTGTTTTTTCACGTGTAGAATACTGGTGACTCTTACCGCAATTTCCGCCCGCCTGCGGCGGGCACACTTTCACGGAAATGTGCGGGCGGGACATAACCAATCCGGCAATCGCTTCGCGATTGCGTTATATTCAGGCGCTTTGGTGACAAGCCGGTAGGACACTGGTGACTTTTACCCCAATTTCCGGCGCCGACATGCGGTTCGCCTATGCGAACCGCATGTCGGCGCGAACCGCATGTCGGCTACCTTTTTCATTTCCCCCATTATAGTATACAATACCCGCATGAAAAACGTGGGCAGAATTTATAATGTTTCGGAACTCACGCAGGAGATCAGGGGGCTGATTGAAGGCGGTTTCCCCTCTGTGGCGGTGGAGGGGGAGATTTCCAACCTCAGGCCCTCCGGCGCGGGTCACCTGTATTTTACGCTCAAGGATTCGGGCGCGATGCTGTCCGCGGTGATGTTCAAAAACCGCCTGCGGGGCCTTACTTTCCAGCCCGCGGAGGGGAACAAGGTTGTCGCGCGGGGCGGCCTGTCGGTGTATGCCCAGAGGGGAAGCTACCAGATTATCTGCGAAAGCCTTGAGGCCGCCGGCGAGGGCGCTATTCTGGCCATGCTGGAAGAACGCAAGCGCAGGCTCGCCGCCGAGGGGCTTTTTGACAGCGGCCGCAAAAAACCCCTGCCCCTTTTTCCCCGGCGGGTGGCTGTGGTAACGTCTCCCACGGGGGCGGCGATACGCGACATTCTTAAAGTGCTGCGGCGGCGCAGCGCCGGCGTGCATGTGGTGATTCTTCCCGCGCTGGTTCAGGGCGACGGGGCGGAGCAAATGATCGCGGCCCAGATACGGCGGGCAAACCGCTACAATATGGCCGATGTGCTTATCATTGGCCGCGGCGGGGGTTCCCTGGAAGACCTTTTGCCCTTTTCCGGCGAAGAGGTAGTACGGGCCGTCGCGCAGTCGCGGATTCCCATTATTTCCGCGGTGGGCCACGAAGTCGATACGGCCCTTTCGGATTACGCCGCGGATTTTCGCGCGCCAACCCCTTCGGCCGCCGCGGAGGCTGTGTCCGCTGCGCGGGAGGATCTTCTGCGTCAGGTGCGCCAGTATCACAGCGGCATAAAAGACGCGCTTCTCTACCGCGCGGAAAAAATCCGCCTTCTTCTGGACCGTTTTACTCCCGACAGTCTGGAACAGCGGCTTCACGGCCTTCTGCAGCCTGTTCTTTTCAGGCTTGATGACGCGAAAGAAAACCTTATCCTGTACGCGCGTTCAGTCGCCGCCGCCAGGCGCGGCAGGCTGAATCTCGCGGCGACTGTACTGGAATCCTGCTCGCCGCTGGATATTCTCCGGCGGGGCTATACCGTTGTGCGGCTTTCGCAATCGGGCGAAGTCGTAAAACACGCCTCCGGCCTCGCCGCCGGAAACGAAATTCTCATACATTTTCACAAAGGAGAGGCGGATGCCACAGTCAAAAAAGTCCGGCCATGAGAGCCGCGGCGGTAATTTTGAAGAAAAACTCAAACGGCTTGAGGCGCTTGCCTCTTCAATGAAGGACGCGGACCTGCCGCTTGAAGAGGCCATGAAAAAATTCGAGGAAGGCGTCAAACTCGCCCGCGCCCTGGAAAAAGATTTGTCCAAAATCGAAAGGCGCATTGAAATCCTCGTCAACAGCCCTGAAACCGAAGACGAGAAACCCGCGCTGGAACTGTTTCCCGAGCTGAACGACGAAGAATAGTACCCTGTTTACACTAAAACAATTCTACGGCAGCGCGGGAATGAGGAGCCTGTAGCCCGGCCTTATGCCGAGCTTTTCAAAAACGCCCTGATTCACTTCAAGAGCGTAGCGCGCGGAAAAGCCTGAGGACACTGTCCGCCGCGAGCGGGGGGTCATATCGAAAATTTCGCGGATTTCGCCTGTGCGGGAAATATAAGCCAGGGACAGGGGGATGTCCGTATTCTCCATCCAGAAATGCTGCAGGCCGTCCCTTTCAAAAACAAAAAGCATGCCGGCGTTTTCCGGCAGACTCTTGCGGAACATAAGGCCGCGCGCGCGGGTTTCCTGTGTGTCGGCCACCTCCACGGTAAACTCCGCGCCCGCAAGGTCAAGTTTGATTGTCTTGAGTTTGGGCGTCCCGTCACAGCCGGCAAGACCGGTAAAAACAAGAAACAACGGCAGCAGCCACAGCGAAAAGGGCGGGGAAAATTTCATACGCCCGATTGTACACCGCCGCCCGCCGGGAGACAAGGGACTTCCTCCCCAAACCCTTGGTTTGGGGGAGGAAGTCCCGACCGGAAATTGCGGTGAAAGGCGTCGGCACGCTTCCGGCTAAAAACAAAGCGCCAAGCGCCCGAAAAAAACACGTTTTCCGCACAAAAAAAATTGCTTTATTCATAAACCTGTGTTAGTCTAATCTGTAGAGAAAGCAAGGCTTTGGAAATACCGGCAGGAATATCCTGTGCGGTCAGTAAAAATGAGGAGGTTTTTATGTCAAAAAAACTACTTTCTGTTGTACTTGTATGTTTGTGCGCGGCGGGGTTTGCCTTTGCCGGCGGCGGAGGTGAGGCTCAACCTGCGCCGTCTTCATCCGCTCCGGCGGCTGCGCCCGCTCCCGCGGGGGGCGCTCAGGGCGGCGCGTCTTTAATCGGCAAACTCGAAGGGCCGACTTTTATCCGGGACGCCGCACAGTTCCCCAAGTCTTTTAAGGAGGCCCCTGCGCTTGCCGAGCAGGTCAGGGCGGGCAAACTGCCGGAAGTGTCAAAGAGGCTCCCTGAGCCCCCGGAGCTTCTGGTTATCAAACCCCTGCGCGAAACCGGAAAATACGGCGGAAACTGGCGCAGAGCCTTTACCGGACCCGCGGACCATGAAAACGGTAACCGCATCAATAACAGCGACCAGATTCTTACTTTCGATTATACGGGGACAAAAATACAGCCGGCCCTCGCCAAAGACTGGAAGGTTTCGGCGGACGGAAAAACAACGACCATTTATCTGCGCAAAGGCGCGAAGTGGTCCGACGGTACTCCCCTGACGGCCGACGATTTCATGTTCTGGTACAACGATATTTACCTGAACAAGCAGATTGTTCCGACTCCGTTTTTTGAATTTCAGGTCAACGGGAAAAACGGGACAATGCGGAAAATCGACGACTTCACCGTAGCGTTCGACTTTCCCGAGCCCTACTCTTTCTTCGTGTACCAGCTCGCGGGAAGCACCTCCGTAGGGGCCGGATTCTCCACCCGCGGGGCTTTTCAGAACTGGGGCGGCTGCGTCGCGCCCGCGCATTATCTGAAACAGTTCCTTCCCAAGTATTCTTCGGAGGCCGCGGTAACCGCCAAAGCCAAGGCCGAAGGGTATGACGGCTGGGTATCCTGGATCAGGATGAAATACAGTTGGGCTTTGAATCCCGAACTTCCTGTTCTTACTCCCTGGAAGACCGTAAGCCCCATCAATACTCCCACCTGGTCTATGGAGAGAAACCCCTACTTCTGGGCGGTCGATACCGAAGGCAATCAGCTTCCCTACATAGACAGGGTTACCCTGACTCTGGCGGAAAACGCCGAAGTCGCCAACCTGCGGGCCATAGCGGGCGAGTTCGATATTCAGGAAAGGCACATGCACCTGGCGAAGCTGCCGGTGTTCCTTGAAAACCAGCAGAAGGGCAACTACACGGTTCACCTTGACCCGGCCTCCAACGGGGCGGACTGCGCCATCCATGTGGGGAATTCCTATGTGGGAGATCCCGAAATTATGAAGTGGCTCAGGAACAAGGATTTCCGCCACGCCCTGTCTCTCGGCATAGACCGCGATCAACTTAACGAGGCCATCTGGCTTGGCGTCGGCGTTTCAGGCTCTATCGCTCCCGCTCCGGATACGCTTTACAGTCCGGGCGCTGAATACAACAAGAAATGGGCTGTCTATGATCCTGATCAGGCGAACAAGCTGCTTGACGGCCTTGGGCTGACCAAAAAAGACGCCGAAGGTTTCCGCCTGCGCGCCGACGGGAAAGGCCGTCTGCGCCTTGAACTGATTACAGTCGGCGGCCAGTTCGTTGAATACACAAAGATAGGCGAAATGGTCAAACAGCAGTGGCGCAAAATCGGCGTCGACCTCGATGTAAAAGAGCTTGAACGCAACCTCGCTTTTACCCGCGACGCGAATAACGAAAACCAGCTCATAACCTGGGCAACCGACGGTTCTGAAATGCTTCTGCTCTTCCCCCGCCACGCGATACCCGTTGACGCCGCGGAAGCCCACATGGGCTTTGCCTACGCGAGATGGTACGCTTCCAACGGAACCTCGGGAACAAAACCCGAAGATACTGAAATGCTGAAGGCTTTTGACATTATCCGCAAGGCCTACGCTTCCGACGAAGCCGGCCAGATAGCCAACGCCAAAGAAGCGTGGAAGATCATTGTTGAGCAGACCTGGAGCATAGGAACAGTCGGACAGTCTCCCGCCTTCATGGGCGTACGTCTTGTGAAGAACAACATGGGTAACGTTCCTGCCCGGCAGATTAATGCCCAGCATGTGCGCACGCCGTTCAGCTCTCAGCCTGCGACGTTCTATTTCAAATAAGTTTTTTTAAGGAAGGTTCCCCGGGGCCGCAAGGCTTCGGGGATTTTATTCGCAGGCGTTGGTTTAATACCCCGGAGCTTGCTCCGGCGAAGCGGCGTCAGACCGAAAGGTCTGTATAAATACAATGGTATTAAACCAACGCCAGTACAATAATTTCCTTAT
>JAISQU010000207.1 GCA_031274005.1 Spirochaetales bacterium | reverse complement strand
TTCTTTTTTGAAGGCAGGGAAAATGTTCACGACAGGGAAATCCTCCCTCTGGCGGAAGCCTCTCTGGACAAACGGAACCCCCGTATATGGTACTACGGGCTTATGGACTACGGCGTGTACCTGAAAAGCCTGTATCCCAACGCCAACCGGCGCTCGGCCCACTATACCGTGCAGCCCCGCTTTGAAAACTCCAACCGCCAGGTCCGCGGCAGGATTATAAAAGTCCTCGCGGAAATGGATACCCGGAAGGAACAACGCCTTTCCGCCGCGGAACTGGCCGCCCGCACGGGCTTTGATTATGAGCGGGTCAGGTTAGCCGCCGAAGCCCTCGCCGCCGAAGGGCTGGTGGCGGAGACCGAAGGATGCTACCGGATTGAATGAGCGTTTACGAGGCGCGGCGTTTATAGCGGCTTGACATACATGCGGCCGGTGTTTATTCTTTCCGGCGGGGAAATGCATTTTGTGTAAGGAGGTTTTAATATGAAGAACTTGAGCGCGGGCATACTTATTCTGGCGGTAAGTGTTTTCTTTGGGTGCAAAAGCGAGAAGGCGAGCACTCTGGAGGCTTCGGCAAATGCCGCGGGTGTTAACAGCGGGGCTTTGACCGTCATTACCGGCAACTATGCGGCCTCGCCGGGCAAATTTCTTGAAGGGAAAATTACGGAGGATGAGTTAAACTCCATCCTTCAGGCGGGGGTACGCGCGCCCAGCGCCCGTAACGGACAACCCTGGCACTTCACCGTGGTGCGGGATGACGCTGCCCTGGCACAGTCAATCATTTCAAACATCACCGGAGGTAATATTATCATCGTGATTTCCGGCGAGGGCGACAGCAGGACAAACGGCGGCGTTATTCTTGACTGCGGGCTTGCCACGGAAAACATCTATCTTGCCGCTCAGGCCCTGGGTCTGGGTTCGCGTATATATACCGGCCCCATTGATACGGTAAACGCGAAATATAAAGAGAGCCTTGACCTTCCCAGGGGCTATAGCGCCGTCGCCCTTGTACGCATAGGCCGCATTGAACCGGCCGATGCCCTGAGCGCCGCCTCAAGCAGAAAAGACCCGGCGGGGATGATTACTTACAAATAGAACCGCGCGCCAAGAAGGTCTTTGGTTCCGGCCCTCCGCGCCCCTAAACCGTTCCATCTACGGGGCAGTAGGGCAAATCGAATTTCAGAGTATCCGGGTATTTTATGCCCGCGCCGGTATTCAGCAGAACCGCTGTTTCTCCGGCTTTAAGCCAGTTCCCGGCCCGCAGTTTTTTCAGGCCCGCAAAAACCGCCGCCCCCTCAGGGCAGATAAAAGTTCCCTCCAGCGAAGCCAATTCCGGAATGGTTTTCAGGATTTCCGCATCGTCCACAGCAACAGCGTAGCCGTTTGTCCGGTACAGGGCGTCCAGAACCAGGAAATCCCCCAAAGCCCTGGGCACATTGATACCAAAAGCTATGGTCCGGGAATTGGGAAAAAATTCACTCGTTCCTGCTTTTTTCCGCCAGGCCTCCACAATGGGAGCGCAGCCCGCGGCCTGTACCGCCACAAGCCGGGGCAGTTTTTCACCGATCCACCCCAGATCCCGCATTTCCGTAAGAGCCTTATAAATTCCTATAATCCCTACGCCGCCGCCGGTAGGGTAGGCGATAACATCAGGAACCTGCCAACCCATTTGTTCCGCGATTTCGTAGCCCATGGTTTTTTTGCCTTCGATGCGGTAGGGTTCCTTTAATGTGCTGACATCGTACCAGCCGCGGGCCGGAATGGAACGGGCCAGAATCTTCCCGCAGTCGCTAATAAGCCCTCGGACCAAATGTACCTGCGCGCCCGCGGCGACAATTTCGTTCCGCGTAATAAGCGGCGCGTCCTCGGGCATAAGAATATGCGCCTCCATGCCCGCGCGGGCCGCGTACGCCGCCCAGGCAGCGCCGGCGTTACCGTTTGTGGGCATGGCCACATGCCTGATACCCAGCTCTTTTGCTTTAGACACGCCCATCGCCGCGCCCCGCGCCTTAAAAGTTCCGGTAGGAATAATGCCCTCGTCCTTCATATACAATTTCCCAAAACCGTATTTTGCGCCCGCCGCGGCCAGGGGTATAAGAGGCGTCCAGCCTTCCCCCAGGGACACAATATTGGCCCCATCCAGAACCGGCAGCATCTCCTCATACCGCCACAGCGACGCCGGACGGTTTTTGATTGCTTCGGGGCCTGCAGCCGCGGCCGCCCGCCTTATATCATATTCGGCCAGCAGCGGCGACCCGCATGAGCAGAGGTTATGAGCTTCCCTGTGATCGTAGCGGTTTTGACATTTCGGGCAGACAAGCCCGCTTATACAACTCTGTGTTTTCATGGTTGTTCATGATAATCCCGGTCCGGCGAAAAGTCAATTCATATTTATTCGCTAGAATTATTAGGATATAGGAGCCTGTCGGGCTTCTCATAAATGTGAGCCTAAGAGCCTGTTCAAAATCTCCTTATAATTCGGAATTTGGGCGCACCCGAGGGGGGCAAGATATTAAACAGGCTCTTACAAAATTGCTTTGCAATTTTTCAGGTCTGCTTTTACGGCTTGGTTAAGAGCGGCGGAACCCCCGAAAAGCCCGGTTTTTGCCGAGCAAAAATGCGCGCATGGCAATCCTGTTTTCATTTTGAAACTGACTCGACCCCCTGTTGTTATCAAAGCTCTTTCCGCAGTTTCGGATCGAGAAAATCGCGCGCTCCGTCGCCAATAAAATTCGCTCCCATCGACATTGTTAAAATACCAAGGCCGGGAAAGGCCGCGATCCACCAGTAGGTGAGGTAATTGGCCCCATCGGAAACCATAGCGCCCCATTCCGGCGCAGGCGGCGGCGAGCCAAGCCCCAAAAAACTCAGGCCCGCGAAAAGCAGAATCGCGTTGCCAAAATCCACCGTCGCAAGCACAATAATGCCGCCCACGCTGTTCGGCAGGATTTCCTTAAAAAAAACGCGAAAACTCCCCGCCCCCAGGGATTTGGCGGCCTCAACATACTCGTTGGACTTAACCTGAATAACCATGCTCCGCATAAGCCGCGCGTAGTTCGGCCACCACACAATTACCATAGCCAGTAAAGTATGTAAAAGGCTGGGCCCCAGCGCGGCGGCGATCACCATGGCGAGAATAATCGTGGGAAACGACTGTACCAGTTCGGAAACGCGCATCATGCTTTCGTCAAGAATCCCGCCCGCGTAGCCCGCCGCGCCGCCGTAAATTATACCAAGCGCGGAAGCGAAAACAATCGTAAGAAGCCCCGCGCCAATTGAAATACGGCTGCCCGCTATTACCCGGCTTAAAATGTCGCGGCCCAGACTATCCGTGCCAAAGATGTGCGCGGCGCCCGGCGGGGCAAAACGCTCCGCCAAATTCTGCGCCAGGGGGTCATAGGGCCTTATTATCGGCGCCAGCAGCATTATCACAAGCCAAAAAGAGCACAAAGCCGCGCCGGTCACAAAGAGTTTATTATTTTTCACCAGCCGCCACATCACCTGTACCTCACTCTGGGGTCAACCAGGCCATACAGCAAATCGGTAATCAGGTTAATGATTATGTAATTGGCGGAAACAAGCAGCGCCACACCGACAATGGCCGGAAAATCCAGATTTTGCGCCGCCTGAAAAGCATACTGCCCAATCCCCGGCCAGGCGAAAACTGTTTCCGTCAGCACCATGCCCCCCAGCAGATTTCCAAACCCCATGCCGATTACGGTAATAACCGGAATTAAAGCGTTTCCCAGAGCGTGCTTGAGTATAACCGCGTTCTCGCGCAGGCCCTTGGCGCGGGCGGTGCGGATATAGTCCTGTGAAAGAACTTCCAGCAGGTTCGACCGGGTGGTCCGCGTAATAAGCCCCATCGTAAACATTCCCAGGCAGATGCCCGGCAGCGCCAAATGCCCCAGGGCGTCCAGAAAAAGCTCCCCGTTGCCCGTCAAAAGAGCGTCCAGGGTAAAAAGCCCCGTCAGGTGAGCGGGAGCGGCAACGCGGGAAGAAAGCCGCCCCGGGCCAGGCGCTATCCCGAGGCGGAGATAAAATACATACAGCATGGTGAGGGCCAGCCAGAATGACGGCAAGGACACGCCCACTACCGACACCCCCCGCAAAACCTGGTCTATCCCCTTATTGCGGCAGACGGCGGAAATCATCCCAAAAAGTATGCCGAATATCACCGCGAAAATAATCCCCACAGAGGCAAGCTCCAGCGTCGCCGGAAAGTAGAGCTTTAAATCGTCAAACACAGGGCGCTGCGTCCTCAGGGAAATACCTAAATCGCCCCTCAGCAGATTCCCCAAATAAACAAAATACTGTTTGTACAGGGGCTTATCCAGACCCCACTTCGCGCGGAATGCCGCGACCATCTCCTCGTTGTCAAGGTTTCTCTGGCTCAGGTTCGCCAAAACAGGATCGCTGGGAACAGCGTTGGACAGCAGAAAGGTAGTAAGCGATATACCGATCATCAAAAAGAAAATAAAAACAATCCTCCGCGCGACATATCGCAGCATGCCTTTACCGCCTTCTATTCGGCAAGTTTCTTTAAATCAATTTTATACCTGTCAAGGTATTCCGCGCCGGTAATTCCCGAGCGCGTGGCGTACTGGCTGGTAAACTGTACCAGCATGGCGAAAGGCGTGTCCTCGATCATGGCCTCCTGAATTTTGCCGAATAACTCAGAACGTTTCAAGAGATTAGCCTCAACGGACGCCTGTTTGCCCAAATCCGCCAGAGCCGGATTCGCCTTTGCCTCCCACTTCGCCCGCAGCCCCACAACGCTTCCCGGCAGGAACGCGAGCTGGCTGCTATTATCAGGGTAATCCGGGTTCCAGTACCAGAGTCCGAGAGGCTGCCTGCCTTCGCGGTAACTGCTGAGGGAAACAGTAATCTCTTCGGGAATAATTTCAGCGTCTATGCCGACAGCGGCAAGGTCGTTCTGGATTTTCTGCGCCATTGTTACAAACTCAACCCCGCCCACCGTTGTCGTGGGTACATACAGCTTTGTCTTAAACCCGCCGGCATAACCCGCCTCCGCCAGCAGGGCCTTGGCCTCCGCTGTTTTGGGATAAGCGCTTACATTGACCGCCGGCAGCGAACCCGCAAGCCCAAGCGGAAAAGGCGCGGAGGGCGTCGCCGTGCCCGGCCCGGCTATAGCCTGAATGCCGGGATAATCCAAAGCGAGGCGTATAGCCTTTTGCACCTTGGGATTCGCCACAGGCCCGCCGGTTGCCGGATCTCGGTTCATCAGCAAAAAGTGCAGAGTCAGCGCCTGGGCGTTCAAAATCGTAATGCCCTCCTTGCCGCTTAACTCCCTGGCCTGCTCCGGCCCCACATTCAGGGCTATATCCACATCCCCGGCCTGCAGCATCATAACCTGAGTGGAAGCGTCCGCTATGGTTTTAATTGTAATCCTGTCATAGTAGGAAGCCTTCCCCCAATAATCAGGATTACGCACAAGCGAAAGCTCGGACTTGGGCGTGTAGGACTCAATCCTGTACGGGCCGCTGCCCACGGAATTCGCGTCAAGCCATGTTTTAGCGGTATCGGCGGTGTTCGCGTCGGCCGCGTTAGTCGCCCCATGTTCCGCGGCGGCCTTGCTGTCCAGAACGGCAAAAAAACTGTAAGCCAGTTTAACCGGCAAAGCCGGGTCCGGCGCGTTCAGGTTTAAAACAACGCTAAGATCGTCCGGCGCGTCTATACCCGCTATTTTGGCAGCCATAAACGCGGCGTTGCCCTTAATATTAATGGCCCGCTCAAAACTCCACTTCACATCCGCGGAGCTAAGTTTATTGCCGCCGGTAAAAGTAACATTCGGCTTGAGTTTAAAAGTATACTTAAGCCCATCGGCCGAAACCTCGTACGCGTCGGCTATGCTCAGCCGCAAATTATCCAGGCTCCCGTCAAACTCAAACAAGGTATCATAGCACGAATGTATCACCGTTACCCCATACGCCTCATAACTCACCGCGGGGTCAAAACTTGAGTAATCAGGATTAACCGCGATAACAAGGTGCTTCTCCGCGCCCCGCGCATCTTCTCCCGAAGGCGCGGAATTCCCACAGGCGGACAAGAGAAAAATCACCGGCAGGCACAGCAGCAAAATTCTTTTCATGAACATCTCCTCGAAAAGTATGGCATAGTAATTCTATGTATTTAATATTGTACAAGCGGACGGTTTATTTGTCAAGCCGATTCGTTTTTGCCTCATAGTATCCTGTTTACACTAAAAGATAAGAAAACCACGGACGACACTGACCTCACA
>JAISQU010000170.1 GCA_031274005.1 Spirochaetales bacterium | reverse complement strand
AAAGGCATGCTGAAAAAACACTTGCGAAGTTTGTAAAAGGATTTGGAGCGGTTCTGGTAACCGGGGCGCGGCAGGTGGGAAAAACAACTTTGCTGAGGGAATTCGGAAAGGATATGCACTATGTAACCCTGGATAATCCGGTTGTTCTTCAGGCAGCGACACATGAGGGCGGAACCTTTTTTAAACAGCACAAATCACCGCTTATCATCGACGAAATTCAGTATGCTCCCGGTTTGTTTCCCTATATAAAAATGATGATTGATAATGAAAAACGGAAGGGGCTGGTACTGATGTCAGGTTCCCAGCAGTTCAGGATGATGAAAAATGTAAGCGAATCCCTGGCCGGACGGCTTGCCATCCTTAACCTGCCGGATTTTTCTTTGCGGGAGATTCAGCATATTCAATTCGATAAACCCTTTCTGCCTGTACCAAAGTACTTTTCGGCGCGTTCAAAGCATTTACAGCCTCTTGACTATGACGAAGTATGGCGGATTATACAGAGGGGTTCCATGCCTGCCCTTAACTCCGGTCAGGACATAGAGCGGAATGATTTTTATTCGACCTATACAAAAACCTATATTGAACGGGATGTACGGGATTTGACCCAGGTGGGAGACGAGCGGCTGTTTCTGCAATTTTTGACTGTAGCGGCAGGGAGGACGGGCAATCTGCTTAACCTTTCGTCATTGGCAAATGATGTGGGTATATCCGTTTCCACAGCGGAACGCTGGTTGTCTATACTTATCGCTTCTAATATCGTGTACGTGCTTAGGCCTTTTTTTGTCAATGTTACCAAACGCATGGTAAAGACTCCCAAGATTTATTTTCTGGATACAGGACTCGCGGCTTTTCTAACCGGCTGGGATACTCCTCAAACCCTTTCCACCGGCGCTGTCGCGGGGGCTTTTTTTGAAACCTTTGTGGTCTCTCAAATCATTAAAAGTTACGCCAACGCGGGGATTGATCCCCCGCTGTATTTTTACCGCGACCGGGACGGAAAAGAAATTGACCTTGTCCTGTGGCAAAATGGCTTACTCCATCCCCTTGAGATAAAAAAACACGCCAATCCGTCGCCCGGCGATATTACGGCCTTCGCG
This sequence comes from Spirochaetales bacterium, assembly GCA_031274005.1. GTDB lineage: Bacteria > Spirochaetota > Spirochaetia > DTKZ01 > DTKZ01 > JAISAF01. Next base: position 6,731 of record JAISQU010000170.1, on the reverse strand, counting down.
GCACTCGAAAAAATACAGGATTTTAAACGGGGGTCCGGGGGCGTAATCTGCATGTACGAAGATATGCTTCCCCTGAAAGGTGAAGATATGATCATTCCCCTTAATTATATCTAATATTCCTATGGGGGGCTGCGATTTTTGCCTATGAAAACACGCGGAAAATATAGCAAGCATCCGGAATGAAACAGACGAACACCCAGCCTCCACGGCAGGGCAACAGCATTTACCCCACTCTAAAAAATTGAGTTGCGCAAAGCGCAAAATCACCGGAAGCCCATGGGCCGCGCAAGGGGCTGGTCGCAACAGCGGACTGTTGCTGCTCGCCCGCGCAAGGGATTGGAGGGGCGCGAAGCGGCCGCGGCCGTGAGGCCGCGGCGGAACCCCCGCAAAGCCCGGCCCCGCCGCCGCGGCGGCGGGGATGCGCCCGCATCTTTCTTCCCCTGTTCACTGTTCACTGCTCACTGCTCACTTCCCCCGGCTCTTTCCCGAATGTGTTAAAGTAATAATCCAGGCTGTCTACCAGGGCTTCCCAGGAGGCTTCTTCTATGTTTTCGCTTACGCCTACGGTGTCCCAGGTGTGCTGCCGGTGGTCGGTGAAGGATACGAAGACGCGGACTTTCGCTCCGGCGCCTGTTGTTTCGGCGTTCAGGACGCGGACTTTGTAGTCGGTGAGGGCTATGCTGGTGATAAAGGGGAAGAAGGGGACCAGGGCGCTGCGCAGGGCTCTGTCCAGGGTTTCGACGGGGCCTGAGCCTACGGCGGCGCCCATGACTTCTTTGCCGTGGACGCGCAGGAATATGCGGCCTACTGTTTTTGAGGGGGCGTCGCCGGTTTTGAAGGATTCCAGGTGGTAGTTGCCGAGTTCGGCGAGGGGGGTGAAGATGCCGAGGGCTTTGCGGATGAGGATGTCGAAGGAGGCTTCGGCGGCTTCGTATTCGTAGCCTTTAGCTTCCTGGGTTTTGAGGGTTTTTATGAGGGTTTCGACTTGGGGGGAGTCTTTGTCAAAGTCGCCGTAGCCGGAGAGTCTGTCCAGTATGGTGGATTTTCCGGCGAGTTCCGAGAGGAGTATGCGCCGTTCGTTTCCGACCAGCCGGGAGTCTGTGTGTTCCATGAGGTAGTCGGCTTTGGCGAGGACGTCGGCGTGCTGGCCGGCTTTGTGGCTGAAGGCGGCTTCTCCGACGTAGGGTTGGCGTTTGTCGGGTATGATGTTGGCTTTTTCGAAGACGAAGCGCGAGAGGGATGTGATTTTCGCGATGTGCTGGTTCGCGCCGCAGGGGTATTTGAGTTTGAGGGCTATGGTGGGGAGGATGACGCAGAGGTTGGCGTTTCCGCAGCGTTCGCCCCAGCCGTTGATGGTTCCCTGGACGTGGCGGGCGCCTTCGGCGAGGGCTATGAGGCTGTTGGCGGCGCCGCTGCCTGTGTCGTTGTGGAAGTGGACGCCCAGGGGGCTGAGTTCCGTTTGGGGGAGCTGCCGCAGGACTTGGGAGACTTCCATGGGCAGGACGCCGCCGTTGGTGTCGCAGAGGACAAGGTAGTCCGCTCCCGCCCGGGTTCCGGTTTTGAGGACTTCCAGGGCGTAGGCGGGGTCGTCTTTATAGCCGTCGAAAAAGTGTTCCAGGTCAAAAACTACCCGGCGGCCTTCGGATTTGAGGTAGCCGACGGAATCGAATATCATGTCCAGGTTTTCCTGCGCCGTTGTTTTGAGCACTTTTTCTATGTGGGCTTTCCAGGTTTTGCCGACGACCACGACGACGGGGGTTTCCGCGTCCAGCAGGGCTTTGATGTGGGCGTCTTCCCGGGCGGGGCGTCCGGGTTTGCGGGTTGAGCCGAAGGAGGCCAGGGCCGCGTGACGGAAGGTTTCTTTTTTTATTTCCCGGAAAAAAGCGGCTTCTTTTTCGTTGGACAGGGGGAATCCGCCTTCGATGATGTCTATGCCCAGCTCGTCCAGTTCGTGGGCAATTTGAATTTTGTCGCTGAGGCTGAAACTTACCTCAATGCCCTGCATACCGTCCCGCAGGGTTGTGTCGAGTACGCAAATAGTATGTGCCATAATGTGTTAGGTGTTCATAATGGAATTGAGGAGTTTTGTCAATCGCGAAAATTTGTTATACTAGTACAGATGGTTGAACTAAAAATACAGATAAAAACCACAAAAGTATCTGATGCAGGGGGGTCGGCAGCGGTTTAGGTTTAGATTATGGAAGAAAGTGTTTTCGATAAACTTGTTCACGATATTTCTCATGATGAGCGGAAGAATCTGCTGGAGCAGATCGGCCAGAATGCCGCAGTCTCCGGAGAGCCTTTGGCGGAGGAATATTCCGGCGGCGAGGCTGTGGATCTGGAGGATGTTTACAGGAAGCTGGATATTTTTTCCCGAATTATCGTTTTCTTCAAAATGCTTTTTTCCGGACGCCGGAGGGATGAGGTGCTGGAACATGAGCTTCTGGCGAATATCGCCAGGGATATTCAGAAAAAAAGTTCCGGCATTATGAACTTTTCCCAACGGACTTTTCTTCCGGCTTTCTGCGAGGAGGTGCGGATGCTCAGGGATAATGTGCAGCCTTTTGTTCCTCCCCTCACGGAGGCGTCGGGCCGGAACAAGGGCGACTTTATCGCTTTTCTGGCGGGTCTGTACATGGAGGATATTCAGAACCGGCTTATACGGGAGACCGATCCCTATTACCAGGTGGCCGCGCGCAAGGGCCAGGCGGTATTTACGCCTGAGCAATGGGAAGACCGCGAAAATATGGACGTACCTCCTTCCTCCGAGCTTCCCGACGGGGATGTGAAGCGGATGATGGAGGGCGCGCTGGAAGACCTTATGGAAATAATTCCCGCCGACAGCAGAACTTTTCTGTACCAGGATATGAAGGTCCTGTATCATCTTGTAACGCTTTCCCGGTATCCCTTTGACAAACTTATTTCCGCCTTTGCCTCGGGGCCTGCCGGAACTCCGGCTGCCTGCCCCATGAGCAGGCTCAAAGATCAGGTTATGAAACTTGCGGAAATCATGTGGAACATGAGAACGCCGCCTTCGGCTTTCTTGCTGCGGACGCTCTTTCTGTTCTACGGCGGGGATAAGTCCCGCGAGGCTCTGGAAAAAGAAGTCGTGCGGCAAATATCCGCCGCGGGCAGGGCCTTGCAGAGTATACGCGAAATCAACAAGAGGGTACCCTGGCTTCTTATAGCGCGCTATGTGTCGCAGAATTTGAATTATCAGTGCGCTGTTTCCGGCGGCGCAGAAGACTGGTTCGTTCTTTTGAAGCTGTTTTGGAAGAACCGCATAGACGCGCTGTACAAAGACTTCAGCGCGCAGCGCAAGGAGAAGGAACTGCGCAGGGAGATACGTTCGCTCTTTGATCCTTTGGCCGTGCTGCCGGTTGCCAACTACCGGTTTTCCGTGGACGAAAAAATGCTGGAAGGCGCTTTTTCCCTGAGCCTGAGTCTTGTAAAAACTTTTCTGCTGAGTGTGTTTCCCGGCGACATGAACCGCTACCTGAAGACCCTGCTTATCGACGGGGTTTTTTATAAAGAGGATAACCGCAAGGAATTTACCGACGGCTATAACGCTGTTCAGAAAGCCGCCGGCATACTGGAGAAGTTCGAGGCCCGGCTTGCCCCGAAGGGAGATGTGGCCGAGGCGGTGGCGGCGAACCTGAAGGAATACGCTCCGGCTCTGATCAAGCGCAGGAAAATTCAGGGTATCCTCAGGGAGACCGGCCTTGACGCCGAGTATCTTTTGCAAACAGTGCAGGGCGGGTTTGTGTCTCTGGCGCGGGTTGTTAACGGTATTCTGTATGGCGAAGTCGGCGGCAAATACGATACCCTGTCCAACCTGGGGGATCTGGGCGGGCGGGCAAACGCCGAATTCCGCAAGGGGCTTGATGAGTCTTTGCGGAAGATTAACGCCGCGAATACTCTTTTGCAGAAGCTCATTCTTATCGAAAAGGGCTGGCAGGAGGCCGGTAATAAAGAAAACAAGGAGTTAAAAGCGTGAGAGAAGATTCAGGCTGGTTTCCTCTGTCCTGGCCGGCGTACAGCCTGCCCTCCGCAGAGGCTCCGTCCGCCCTGCTTTCCCTTGCCGCGCTGGGCGACATGAGGCTCAAGCCGTGGCCGGCCGAATGTGTTTTCGCCGAAACCGCGCGGATTTTTCCCGGCCGGCGTTTTGTGTGGCTGTCGCAGGAACATACGCGTATCGTTCACCGCGCGGACGGCGGACGCGAAATTGCCGGAAGCGCCGGCGACGGGCTTGTTAGCGGTGATCCGCAAACGCTTATAGGCGTCAGCGTCGCGGACTGCATGCCCATTTTTTTGTGGGATACTGCAAGCGGGGCGCGGGCGGTCCTGCATTCCGGCTGGAAGGGGACGGGGATAGTCCGCGAAGCCCTGCGCCTGATGAGGGAGGGCTTCGCCGCGCAGGCCGCGAATGTCCGCGCCATTCTGGGCCCCGGCATACGCGCCTGCTGTTACGCTGTTCCGCGGGAGAGGGCCTGCGCCTTTGCCGCGGAGTTTGGCGAGGATGCGGGGTTTTCGCGCAGCGGAGCCTGGTACATCGATCTTGCCGCCGCGAACCGGAACATCCTCGCGGCGGAAGGCGTTACACATGTCTATACACATCCTGAGTGTACGCGCTGTGATACACGTTTTTCTTCTTTCCGCCGGCAGGGTTCAGGAAATTTTACCCGTATGCTCGCGGTAATCTGAAGGGGCGCGGATATAAAAACCGCGGAGAGCGCGGAGGATTAAGATGCGCCCTCCGCGGTTAAACTTCTTTTCCTGTCATCCCGCGGCGACAAACTTGCCAATCCGCTCAAAACCTGATACACCTATCCCATATGAAAAACATCAAATCCGGCTGGAAGGCTTTCGTCTTTGAGGCCGTAAAAAATATGGCGGCGGCCCGTAACCCCGCGGCCGAAATTACACCCGGCGAGATTGTTCTGGAAAAACCCCCGCGCCCGGAGCTTGGCGATATAGCCGTCCCGCTTTTCCCCTTTGCCAAACTCCTCAAAGCCGCGCCCCAAAAAATCGCGGAAGATCTCGCCGCTGTTTTAGGGGGCGCGGAGGCCGGGGAAGGGGCGCGGTTTACCGCCGCGGGCCCTTACCTCAACATACACCTGCCGCGGCAGGACACCGCGCGGAAAATCCTGGGCCTGGTTGAAAACCAAAAAGACGCCTACGGCAATTGCGGCGCCCTCGCGGGGCGCAAAATCATGATTGAGTTTTCCAGCCCCAACACCAACAAACCCTTACATCTGGGCCACCTGCGCAACGACGCCCTGGGCGAAAGCCTTGCCCGCATCCTCAAAGCCGCCGGAGCCCAGGTACAAAGCGTTGATCTTATTAACGACAGGGGCATACATATCTGCAAATCCATGCTCGCCTACCAAAAGGCCGGCGCCGGTAAAACCCCCGAATCCCAGGGCCTCAAGCCCGACCACTTTGTGGGCGGCTATTACGTTCTCTACAACGACATGGCCAAACAAAATCCGGCCATTGAAGAAGAAGCCCATGCGATGCTCCGCGCCTGGGAAGAAGGCGATGAGGCGGTACGGGAACTGTGGCGTAAAATGAACGCCTGGGCCATTGAAGGCATCAAAGCCACCTATAAACGCACAGGCGTCAGTTTTGACAAATTTTACTTTGAAAGCGAAGTCTACCAAAAAGGCCGCGAAGAAATTCTCGGCGGCCTGGCGCGCGGGGTTTTTTATAAAGACGCGGACGGCTCGGTCTGGGTTGACCTTGCCGGCATAGGCCTTGACAAAAAAGTACTCCTGCGCAGCGACGGCACAAGCCTCTACCTGACGCAGGACATAGGAACCGCCATCTCGCGTCACGCCGACTGGCCCTTTGACCGGCTTATCTACGTCGTCGCCTCGGAGCAGAACTATCACTTTGCCGTGCTCTTCCATGTCCTGGAGCTTCTGGGCTATGAATGGGCAAAGAATCTCTACCACCTTTCCTACGGCATGGTGAACCTCCCCGAAGGAAAAATGAAATCCCGCGAAGGCACTGTGGTCGACGCCGACGATCTTATCCGGGAACTCGCGGATATGGCCGCAGGGGAAATCCGCTCCAAAGAAAGAGAATCCGAAGTGGGAGACATAGCCGGCGTCTCGGAAAAAATCGCCCTCGGCGCGATTCACTATTACCTCCTGCAAGCCGCCCCCGCGAAAGACATGATTTTTAATCCCAAAGAATCCCTCTCCTTTACGGGCAACACCGGCCCCTATCTTCAGTACATGGGCGCGCGCATCTCAAGCATGCTGCGCAAGGCCGCCGAAAAAAACGCTCCCGCCGCCGCGCCGGACCCCGCCCTTCTTGCCGCCGAAGAAGAATGGCAGCTCCTCAAACTCATAGGCGAGTTCCCCGAAACCGTGGAGCAGGCCGCGCAAACCTGCAACCCCTCGCTTATCGCCGCCTTTCTCTACGAAACCGCGAAAACCTTCAGCCGTTACTATCACGATTACCCCATTATCCTGGCCGATGACCCCCCTCTTGCCTCCTCGCGCCTTGCCCTCGCCAGGGGAGTCCTCACCGTGCTGCGCGGCGGCATGTATCTGCTCAACATCCCTTTTCTGGAAGTGATGTAGCGCCTTGTTTACACTAAAAGTTTTCTTAGAGCCTGTTCAAAATCTCCTTATAATTCGGAATTTGGGCGCATTTGCGGCGTAAAACGCCGCAAACCGGGCCAGGAAATCGCACGGCGAAGCCGTGTGCTTGCAAAATAG
>JAISQU010000356.1 GCA_031274005.1 Spirochaetales bacterium | reverse complement strand
TGATTACGGTCTTCATTTTGGAACCGCCTCAATCGAAAAAGAATGAACGACTATGCCCGGGTTAAAGTTTATCCAGCAGGGCCTTTATCTCATTCTTAATCTCTTTTCTGATCTCTTCGTTATCATGTACGAGCCGGGGAAACAGGTCCCCGGGATTTACTTCAAGAGCCTGCGCGATTTTTATAATTGTTTCCACGGACGGAAGCTTTTTACCTGATTCCAGGCTGGCAAGGAAACTCTGAGATATATTAGCCCTGTTCGCGAGTTGGAATTGGGAAATCATCCTGGCATGACGTATTTTCTTGATTCGCTCGATAATGAAGGCTAACTGCTCCCCTATCTCCATAGGTTATAAAAATAACTCCAAAGAGAGCATAAGCAACTATCTATTGACTATAATTATCACCTATGGCAATATTATCACAGTTAAACGCTTGTTTTAACACATAAACTTTATAGGGAGAGAACATCATGAAAAAGGTTCTGTTTGGCGCCGTGGCGCTTGCGTTTCTCATGTCCGCGCAGCTATCGGCCTATGAGAAGGGGGACATCCTCCTCGATTTCGAAGTAGGACTTGGCACATCCTGGGGGACGGCGGAGGGAGATTCTTCCGACTATGGTTTTGAATTTGAGGTAGGCGGGAAAGCCGGGTACTTTTTTACCGACGTGGTTGCGGTCATGGGCGGCCTGTCGATTGACTACTTCAACACGCCCTACAGTTATTCAGAGGAAAGCTACAGCCTGGAAGTCGATGTATCGGCAATCTGCCTCACCATCCCAGCAGGGATCTATGTCAGCCCCTACAAGGGCCTGATCTTTGGCGGCGGTTTTTCCCTGTCGATACCTTTTATCAATATGAGTGAGGGGACCGTGACTGTGCCGGGTTATGGAACATCTTCAGATAGCGGCGATAATATTGTGAAGTTCTCACCGTTTATGAACTTTTACATCGACGGGGGCTACGACTTTGGCGAGACCACGGGCAAGGGCATGAAGCTCCTTTTACGCTATTCCAAAAGTTTAACCAATATAAACAGCGATGAGGGAAAACTTACGAAAGATTTTCTTCACGTTATGATCGGGTACAGTTATATCACGTATTAGACTTGTGAGGTGAGTAATCAGGCAGCCGGACGGCTGTTATAAATTTTGCAAGGAGAAGAGAATGAAGAAAAAATACTGTGCAGTTTTTTTTGCCGCGTTTGCGGTTCTGCTGGTGCTGGCGGGATGCGCAAGTACAGAACCGGCGGCGGGGACTACTGTTGTAACCATTACAGACGCTGATTTTAAATCGGATGCCGGCGGGTCTTTACAAATTACCAATATGACCAGCGAGGAACTGGCGATTTTCGTGGGCAAGGTGGAACGCGGTAATTTAATCGGCGCGCTGGGACAGGGGGCAAATGGCCGGGGCAAGTCCCGCCTTTTTGATCTGAACAAAATTTCCGGCCTGCCGGACAGGGGGACTTTTTTGATACGCGCGACAACCTTTTCCCGGCTGAATGAAAAAGGTTTGGCCGGCATAACCGAAGAAGATGTTGTATATACCGGACTGATAACCTTTGACAAAAAAGACCCCGGAGCGAGGATTGAACATGACATATATAAAAATATTGATGTTTCGCGGACAACCTTTATCCATGTTACCAACAGAAGCCGCTACGCTCTTCAACTGCGGGTTGATGCCTCCGACGGGGACACAGTCGCGGTACTGGCGCCCGGACAAAGGCTCAAGAAAATATGGATGAAGCCTAATGACGATGGGCTGCCCTACGAGTTTTTCCCCAGCTACGCGTATGTAGACGCGCGGACAGGGGAGATGAATGTGTTTTCCGACCCGGAGAATGTAAACGGCAAAAGGTTTGAACCTGAACCAATGGGGCCGGATGTGCGGGAAATTACCTTTACCGGTCCGGGTTCGGGAGGGCCGCAGTTTAATGTGGCGTTTGTCCGGTTTCAGAATGATACCGATGAGCTGTGCAACTTTATGACCGCCGAGGGCAATTACCGCAAAAATGAACGGGGGTCGGCCAGCACAAGCCCGGGGCGCACGGACACCTATCAAATTGATTCGGGTTCAGGGAAGAGCGGCAGAACCTACTCGGCTTTGACGGTTAAGACCGACAGCGGTTTTGTCAAGTTAAACCCTTTAACGGTTCTGCCCGGTTATGTGTACGACCTTGTTTTTACAAAAATGGACGGCACGTACCGGTACGATGTTAAAACTGGCGAGCAAAAGAGTGTGGCGGATAATATCAGGTTTGACCTGTTTGGTGAATAGATACGGTGAAGAAGGGGAGCGGCAAAACCCTCCTCTTCTTTTTCAGGGAGAGCGGCCCATGAAAAGACTATGCGTTATTTGCTGTGCACTGATTACAGCTTTGTCCGCATGCACATCACAAAACGCGAATGTCGCGGAACCGGTGCGGGAGGCCTCCCGTGAATTTGTTTTTACGGTAACGATTATCAATAATACGTTTTTTGATATAGAGATACTGGACGCTTCGCGGAGCGTTCCCGCTTTGGACAAAAAAGATATAAGCCTGCCCAAACAGCTTAATGAATTAACGGAAGGCTATGCGATTAATTACCGGGTAAAACTCGCGGAAGGCGTCTGGCGGACCATTCCCGGCGATACTGCTATTGTTATTAAACCGGATCAAAAAAGCGCGGTTATTGAGAATCCCGCTTTTACGGAAAACGAAAGTTTTATTGTTCTGCGTAACGATTCGGGCCAAACGGTACGGCTGAAAAGATCCGGCAGTTCTGCCTACAGGAATAATCTTGACCGGGACGGGCGCGGCCCCGGTTCGCGGCCCGAATTGGCGCCGGGAAGTACAAACGTGTACCTCTCCGTTACCGGAACAAACTCCTTCTCGCTTGAGACGGATCAGGGAAAAAACGCCGCTCTTCCAGCCGGCAGTTTTTCCCCCGGCTGGATATACGGTTTTACCTTCGACGGTTCGCGGGTTTTGCTTACCGACGCCCGCCCCCTGCACAACGCGGGCGAAACCACCTGGCACAGGGCAATCGAAGGGAATTATCCCCCGGTTTTTACGGAGGATGAAAACAGAAACATCTTCCTTATCGCTTCCACGGACGCGGGGGAACAGTTTTTTGCTCTGGACGCGGCGGGAAAGGAACTGCAAAAAAAATTTTCCGCGCGGAACTCCGGCGCCCCTGTGTCAATCACCGGACTCTGCAAAATGCCCGGCGGTTCTCTTTTGGTTACAGGCTACGAAGGAATAGACGGAGATTTTACGCCGCTCCTGCAAAAACGCACGCATGATAATGTGCTTGTATGGGAGTCTTCTTCATTTAAGGCAAAAGACAGGAACTACATCAGCCTCCTGGCGGCTGCGCGGAAAGACGAGGCAACATGGGCCGCAGCAGGCGGGGCAAGCGCGGGCGGCGCCCTTGACAGGGACCGTCCCTATATCCGTGAAATAAAGGACAGGGGCGGGATGTCCGAGCTTTCCTGGGAATTGGGGCCGAGTGATATAAAAAAAGACGCCTGGGAAATTATACGCTCTATTGCGTATAACTCCGGTTCAGGAACTTACATAATTACCGGGAGCAATTACGAGGCCCCGGAGTTTACGGGAAACCAGGAGCAAAGCTCTTTTGTCGCCTTCATTAACATGGAAGGGAAACTGCAGCCGCGTGATTTTTCTCTCCCCGGCTGCGCCATTAATCAGGTTGTTTGCGACACGGAAGGGGCCTTTTACCTCTGCCTGCAAGAGCAGAGAGATGGCAAGGCTTACGCGGCAGTTTTCAAGTACAGCGCAGAGGGAAAAAGAGTTACGCAGTGGCAGCAGTCGCGGCAGCTAAAGCAGCATGCATACTACCAGTGCGCGCTTGTGGATGAAGAGTTCGGGCAAATCGTTCTTGGAGGCGTCCTGAACGCGCGGAATGAATACGGAGAGAGCGGGAAGCCTTTCATCCAGGGGCTTGACAAAAAAACAGGCGAGGAAATCTGGTTTGAGGAGCTTGATTCTGTTTCGGAAGGACTCAATCTTGTAACCGGATTACAGAAAGCGGAAAATTACGGTTTTTTGCTTACTCTCTGCGCGGTCAGAGAGAACTCCTACGCAGGCCCGTATATCATTGCGCGGCTTAATGCGAGGGCAAAAACCGTAAACCATAAAGCGTATTAAGCAAGGAGGCATGTATGAAAAAAAAGCTGTTTCTTCTTACATTCCTGTGCCTGTTCCCCTTATGTGTCTTTGCCCAAAGCATTGACGCGCGCATAAGCGCCGCTGTCGCGGACTTGGGAAAAACCCTGGGCAGGCAGCTCCCCATAGGGATTGGCCGCATAACCATCGGCGATACCCAATCGGTCAGCAGCCTGTCTGATTTTCTGCGGCGAACCATCGCGGACAGCGCCGCCGGCCAGCGGGCAAAATTCCGGGTAGTAAGTGATGACGCTGTGGATGAATACGCAACCCGTTCCATTGACCCGCGCAGGACTTCCCGGAACCCTGATTCCCAGGCAATCCAGGCAATCGTGGAAGGCAGTTTCTATCAGGTCGGCGAGAATGTGGAAGTGCGGCTTAGGCTGAAATCCTCAAAGGGCGAGATTTGGGGAACCAGCGCGTTCGTCATACCCGCGGCGGAATTAAAAAGACGAGGCCTGGCGTTTTTACCCCCCAAGGGGGATAACCCCGCGTCTATAGTTTCGCAGGAAGAATTTGAACAAAAGCAAGCCGCCGTCAAAGCCTTTTCAGAAGACAATAACGCTTTCGAGCTGAAGGCGGGGCTTTACAACAACGCGGCCGGTATTTTGCGTGACGGGGACTATATGCAAATCCTTGTCAGTTCAAACAGGGATTGTTATATAAAAGTATGGTCCATCGATCTGTATGGCAACAGAAAACTTATTTTCCCCAACAGTATGGAACAAAACAACAACATGGTACGGGCGGGAACGGCAAGCCTTATCCCGGAAACGAGCGGTTTCCTTATGGTCCCGCCCTACGGGGAAGAGTTCATAGAAATCGCCGCCTATGACGACCCCTTTGTCTTTAACCCCGAAGAAGAAAATGAAATGAATATTACCGGCCGGGTTTCAGGCAATGGGAATTTTGACAACGGCACGCGGGGCATTAAGGTCGTCGCCCAAAAAAATAATAGTGAAACAGGCCCCAAAGCGACCACGAAATTCAGTTATACAATCTTACAAGCGAGGTAAATTTATGAAAACCCACAAGCAAAACGCGATTCTGTTCGTCATGCTTCTGGCATTTTTGCTGCCCCTTCCCCTGGCTGCGCAGGACAGGGGGCTCTCGGTTGTTGCCAGAGATAATCTGGGCGCGGCGGCAACGGTAGGCAGGCAGTATGCCCTGCTCATTGCCATTGACGGATACCGTTCCTGGAATCCTCTGAAAAAACCCGTCGCGGACGCACGGGAAATCAAAGACATCCTTGGGGAAAACTATTACATCGACGAGTTCATTGAGCTTTATAATGCAAATGCGACAAAGCAAAACATTATCAGGACTTTTACAAACTTGCAGAATAAGCTCGGCGTAAATGACTCTCTGTTTATTTATTACGCGGGCCACGGCCATCTGGATGAAGCATCCAATGCGGGTTTCTGGATACCCCAGGACGCAGGGACGGATATATATAGCCAGGAAAACTGGCTGCCCAACAGCCAAATCCGGGGGTATATATCGCGCCTGAAAACCATCCATGTGCTTATGGTATCCGACGCCTGCTTTTCCGGAGATATACTCAATACCAACCGCGCTCTTGCCCCGCAAATAGACAATGCGTACTTCCGGAAAGCCTATGCCCTTGTGAGCCGGCAGGTGATTACAAGCGGTTCCAGCGAAACAGTGCCGGATCAGTCGGAGTTTTCCGCGGCAATAAAGATGTGCCTGCGTAAAAATACCGCGCCGCTCCTGGACCCGCATCAAATATACAACGATGTGCGGCTTTCGGTACGGCGCACTACGCCGCTGCTCGGATCCTTAAACCAGGCGGACCATCAGGAAGGAGCGACATTTCTGTTTTTCCGAAAGTCCGCTTCGAATACCCCAGCCCCCGCAACCACGCCCCAGGCCGTTCAGCCCGCGGCCACAGCCGCTATATCCGGCGCGGCTTCCACAGGCAGCCTGAACATCACATCACAGATTTCCGGTACCATAATGATCGACGGCATAGACACCGGTATCCGCGTAAAAGCCGGAGGAAACGCCCTGGTGCAGAATATCGCCACCGGTACTACGGAAATAGCGATAAAAGCAGATGACGGTACGATAACCAAAGCCAGCGCAGGAGTGCTGCCGGGACAAACGGTAAACGCCGAAATCAGAAGTTTTGCCGCCGTGGCCGCGGCAGTGCCCGCTCCTGCCGGAAAACCCGAAAAAATACGGCCCCGCCGGCCGGGTAATTTTGAAATCATTCAGGGCGGAAAAAGCGGGATACGGACGCCCATCGACATGACAAAATTTCACAGAGCAGCCCTTGATATGATGCGAAAAATGGACCATCAGGTTTTGGAAGAAACTCCGGGCGTCATTGTATATAGATATTCCAAAGGCTCAATGTGGATGCAAGTTAAACTGTGTTACTGGACCGATGAGTACTGGTATGAATACGTGAACAGCGGCGACATGGACGCAGACCCTGCAAACGACAGGATCCACAGACTCTACCGGCGGTGGATCGAAAACGCAGACAAAACGCTCGGGGAATTCTACAGATAACCTGTTCCGGGCATGGTTTATAACTCGTAAACCATGCCTTTTCCAATCACAGCCCCAGGGCCTTTTCCCGGTCGAAGTACAGCGGCAGGTATTCATACACAGAGGAGTAATACAAAAGCTGAATCTGTTCGAGCCGCGTCGCCGACCCGCTTACTTCAAGCTGGGTCGCGAGGCCGTTTTCCAGAGCCACGCGGGCGAGCCTGTAGGCTTTTTCCGCTGTCTCCACGGTCATTCTTGAAGACTCTATCCGCTCCCAGGCTTCTTTCAGGGAAAGATACAGGTCGGTTATCTCCGCCCGAATGTCGCCGCGCTTTTTCGCATTTCCAGCACAATCACGTGGGCCGTATCGTCGGCCAAAACAGTAATGTTTTGCTCCGTAATTTCCATAGCGTCCCGCGCGGCGAGTTCGTATTCCTCGATTTTAGCCCGGACTTCAATTAAAACCAAATAAGCCTGCCGCCCGGCGCGAACATCGAAGGCAAGCTCCCTGCCCGGTGAGATTTCAGCCGCGAACACATTGACATCCGCGTGGACTTTTACCGGCGCGGGG
>JAISQU010000019.1 GCA_031274005.1 Spirochaetales bacterium | reverse complement strand
GGGTGCACCAATTTTTTCCGTGCGCCTTTTTTGCTTCGCAAAAAACCGGGCTTTCCGCTTCAATCTTTTGGCTGCGCCAAAAGGATTTACGCTGCAATCCCTGGCGCGGCCCAGGGGCTTCCGGTGATTTTGCACGGAAAAAATTGTTGCACCCCTCAGACCAGAACTTTTTCCCCCGCCAGTATTTTACCGCCCCGCACCGCTTCTACGGTTTCCCAGCCTTTTTCACGGTACATCTTCGCCGCCGAAAGCGGGTCGGCCGCTTCGTAGATTCCGCGGCCGACTATAACTCCGTCCGCTCCGCCTTCAATGGCTTCTTCGAGGCTCATGTACTGCTGGCCCAGGTCGTCTTTGCCTTTTTGCAGCTTGACGCCGGGCATGAGCAGAAGCTGGCCTTTGGGCAGTTTGCCGCGGAATCTGCCGAGGTCCCCTACGGTGGTTCCGTGGCCTATGTAACCGGCGACCCACTGGGGATGCTGGCGGCCGGTTTCTATAACCTTGCGGGTGTAGCCTTCATTGATGAGGTTGCCCTGTGAGGACATGCGGGCAAGCAGGAAGGCGCTGCCCCGCGTGCGGGAAGGCTTGGAGCCGTAGGAGGCTTCCCCGCGGGGATCGTCTCCAAAAAGGCCGTCGAGGATTCCGTTGCCGGAAATCATGTGAACGGTAACCGAGTCGGCCCAGTCCGCTATACGGTACATTCCGCCCCGGTACTGAAGGCGGGCCGTGTTGCCTATGTCCGCGAACTTGCGATCCGCGAGGATGTAAAAGTCCCCCTCCTCGGCCAGGGCTGAAAGCCGTACCGGAAAGGAAGGGTCAAAATCGTCAAGAATATCAACATGCACCTTGACCATAGCGATCTCGGAGGCCGCCGCTTCCAGAAGCCGGAAGAAATCCCTGCTGTTTGTGGCGTCCAGGCTGAGGATAAGGTTGGTTTTTTTTATTTCCATCAGCGACGCGAGTTTTCTTGCAAAGGGATTATCGATAGAGCGATCGAGGGAGTTTTCCGCATCGAGGCTTTTGGTAAAGTTGACCGCGTCGGCCGCATCGCAGGCCGTGATGCGTTTTTCGGCCTGAAGGGTTTCCAGAATTTCCGTCAGGGTAACGAGGCTGTGGAGTCTATAGCCCCTGCCGCGCATATCCTCTCCCGCGTGGAGGCTTCTGTCTATAAAAACCACAAAATCCTCTACGACAAGGCCCGCCGCCTCGAAACATTCGGCAGTCTCGATCTTGCTCTCGCCGGTGGTAACAAGGTCGTCTATGACAAGGCATTTGTCGCCGGGCTTGAAGTCCCCCACAATGCTGCCTCCCAGGCCGTAGGACTTTTCTTCTTTGCGCTGAAAGATGAGGGGTTTACCCAGCCTTTCGGCCACAACCGCCGCGTAGGGCAGGGCCGTGTAAGCAATGCCGGAAATAACGTCAAACTCAAGCCCCCTGATTTTTTCGGTCAGCATATCGGACATATTGCTGAAAAGATCCGGCCTGGACACAACATTGCGCAGATCAATGTAAAAAGGCGATACCTTGCCGCTTTTCAGCACAAACTGCGTGCCGAACCGTACAAGTCCTGAGTTTTCGAGATTGAGGATAAGTTCCCGGGGGGTCATAGAGTTTCTCCTTTTTTATTTTTTTGGCATAAAAAAAAGAGGAATCAAAAATGATTCCTCTTGAATGCAAAAAATGAAACAATTCAGCCATACAGAAAAACCTGTCCCGAAAAATGACAACCCTGCCCAACTTTTTCCGGAAACTCTGAAATGTCAGAAGAAGGCTTCTTGCAGGCATTTCCCGTAAGTATAGTAAGTCTTCGGGATTCCGTCAAGGGAGATTTTCCAAGCCTCCGGCTTGGAAAATCTCCCGACCGGAAATGTGCGGTAAAGTCACCGGTGTACTTCACGGTTGTCACCAAAGCTGGTGAATATAACGCAATTGCGCGGCAATTGCCGTGCCGGTTATGCCCCTTCCGCACATTTCCGTGAAAGCGCTCCCGCCGCTCACATCCTCCCCATCTTCAGCCCCGCCGCTTTCAACAGCTTCTTTACGCTGCCGCCGCCGAATTTTTCCGCAGCCATGCAGGCGATAATGCCGCAGGCGCGGGCGTCGTCCAGCGCGTTGTGGGCCTGATACTCAAGGCCGAACTCCCTGCCCAGCAGGGGCAGGGGAGGAGACTCCAATTCCGGCCACGCGGCGCGGGCTAGCGTTCAGAAATATTCCAGCCGGGGCACGGTAAGCCCGTACCAGGCAAGCGCCGCCCCCAGCACGCCCATATCGAAAGACGCGTTATGCGCCGCCAGGAGCCTGTCGGACTTCTCATAAATGTGAGCCGAAGACGGCTCTTTAGATTTTCGGGAGACCCGAAAACGCATTATTCACGCAATTTTGCCCCGCAAAATTGCGCCGTCTTGAACCGTGCAGGCCATTGCGGCAATGGCCTGGCCTTAAGCGCAGCAGGCTCATAGGGGAAGGCCGCCGATAAACGGCAGCAAAGAGCTTTCCCGTATATCCGAAAAATCCGGCCGTATATACAGGCTCGGCGGCCGGATAAGCGAATAAAACGTATCCGCCGCTTTGCCGCCGCAAAATTTCACCAGCCCCACGGAGCACGCGCTCTCCCGCGAATACTTCGCCGTCTCAAAATCAATCGTAACAAAATTCATTGTACCCACCCCTCGCCATCTTGGCCCTGCGAAAGCCGTGGGCGGCACAACGATACGAATAATAATAGCCCCGCCGCAAAGCATCGTACTCGATAGGAGCGTTCAGCATACCCCTAAGTATAACGCATTGGTCTATCATATACTGATAGAGTAAAAAATATTTTTCAGCATAAAAAAAGGCGGGCGCATCCCCGCCGCCGCGCGGACCAACCAGGCCGCAAAATTGACAGGAAGTTGTTCAAAAACTAAAGTTTCCGAACAACTCTATTACATTTCCCATGTTTTTCTAAATACATCATCTTCTATTGCAATATCGGTATATGAGTTTAACAAAAAATAGATTAACCTTGGATGCATTCCCTCCTGCATTGCATGAACAGCTTCTTTTTGAATAGTTTTTAATTTTTTCATCTGTTCATCTTTTTCCTGGTCTACTATATTTGAAAGTATTTTTTCGACAACTTCAGGGTCGATCCCGTCAATGACAAAACGCAGCCCATACTCAAATATATCCCTTTTTTCAGCCTTTTCGCCGACGATTTCATCTTCCACTGCCAACAATCCTTCTCTTCTGGCTTTTTCGGCGCAATCCAGCGCGCGTTGTACGATGTTTACATACCTTTCGACAAATTCATCACGGTTCATTCTTTGGTTTCTCCTTTGGAATATGCAATAACAATTTCGCCGGTTTGTTCTAGACAGCGAATAATATTCAAGAATTTTTCCTGACTTTTTTTAACATCTGTTATTCGTACCGGCCCCATATATTCCATATCTTCTTTTACCATTTGAACAGCCCTTTTTGACATATTATGAAATATTTTTTCCTGTATCGCTTCATTCTCACCCTTTAAAGCGGTAACAATGTCCCGGGAATCAACTTCGCGTAATATTTTTTGAATTGCCCTGTCATCCAATGCGGTAATCACATCAAATTTTAAAGGAAAAAATGTATTCACTGAATATTGCGTGTTTTCAGATATTTGTTTCGCAAAAACCCAGGTATCCCCTTTCAATTCAAGGAGATTTATCGTATTACAATATGTTTCCGCATTTGAGTCATTATTATCGAATGAACTTACCGCAAGTCTGTCTATCGTTTTATTGTGCCCGTAAACGGTAACAACAATACTTTTTTTGTTGCTCATAAGAATCCTCCATCGGCACACTATAGTTTAACTATCCTATTGTGTCAACAATTTTCAACACAATTTTTTACAAAGGTTTGGCGCATAACGTTTCTGCTGTATACGACGTTTTGGTCCGCCTATAAAGCAAGGCGCAGCATTGCGGCGGACCAAAATGTGGCGTACGTAGACCTGTTATGCGCAGTTTCTTTGCTTTTTACTGTTCCACTCCCATATTGTTAAATTTCTTTATTATCCAATCATCTTGACTAAGAGGCGAGACTAAATTGGACGCATGACCAGCAATATAAATATTATTGCTATGGAATAGCCGCCGCCCGCAAAGGCATAAACAACCGGCGCAGCCGGTTGTTTATGCCTTAAATGATTAGACTTTTCCGACTTTTTTCCATGAATGCGGTTTATACTTTCCATCTTTGGTTTTGGGTTTCCTGGTACAATTACCAGGATGCGGCCGGTTACCTTCACTCTGGATTGTTGTCGTGCCGCAATACGAACATTGCCACCTTATGTGTACCCTTTCACACCTCCTATTGCTCTTCCTAATAATTTAAGAGAAACCAAATGTTTCTCTTGGTTCCTATACTGTTTCCAAAGCCTGAGCCATGGCTATGATTCTGTCCGCGGTTTCCTGCGGATGTTCTTTGTATACCAGGTATAGCCTGTAAAAATATATGTCGTCATCAACGGAAGAAAGATCCGGATGTTTTATCCCGTTATGTATCCATGCGTCGCCACCTTCGCTGTTATTAGACAGGCCTGTTATTTCAGACATCTTTTTTGCTAGAGCTTTTTCAAGTTTTGGGTTTGGCGTGCGATTTTCGCCAAAATCAATCTGGAAAAACTCCCAATCGTAGTTTACAAAAAGAAGATACTTGCCTTCTTTTACGGGAACGTAGATGCCGCTCCAGGTCTTCCCTTCTTCTTTCCTGGCGCCGGGGAAAGATTTTTTTACCAGTTCAAGGATAGGCCCCATAAACTCGTCGTAAGCCATTTTCCACTGGAACGCTGCCGCGCCTCCTGTTACAAACCGGCTTATGGCCAGGGCCGCTCTTACCGACTCATCAGAGCGCATAACCAATTCGCGAATTTCGTTTTCCATTTCTTCATCCTCCTGTTTTCCACAAAATATTTTTATAGCCTGGACAAGCTGTCTGATAATTTCCTGCACGGACGGCGTTGTTTTTGTTTCGTCCTGCTCCTGGCACATTTTAAGCCACGCGATAATGTCTTTCTCAAAGGAAAGACAGATATAATCTTTTTCTTCGGCGTTTTCCGGAGCGTGGCCGTCACGCGTAAGATACAAAACCGGGATATGAATATTCCCGTTCTTTGTGCGGGCAAATTCCGCGTAATCGGCAACCTGCTTTTCCTGATCGCCCGCCCAAATCTTTACTTCGATAGGAATAAAAATTTCGCCGCTTTCGATAACAATATCAATACGCCTTTCCGCGTCGGTAGGGTATTCGGTAGAAACCCGCGCGGCGTCGCAATCAAGGGGCGGGCAGCCCTCCAGTTTCGGCGCGATCCTGTCCCAAAACAGTTTAAGATACAAAGATCCTTTGCAGTGGCAGCCTTTGGGGTCAAGCAGGTCTGCGATAACACGGCACATGAGGACTTCTTTTTCGCTAATCCGGGCAACTCTGAAAATATTGTATTTTAATCCGGTTTTGCGATAGATCTCGTCGTATTTTTTGATTATACCCCCGGCGCCATCCAGAAGACGCGCCGCCTCTTGTCCTGTTTCGCGGTAAAGCTCCTCGTATTTTTTGATTATACCCCCGGCGCCGTCCAGAAGACGCGCCGCTGTCTGTGAAACATTTGTCATGACTAAAAACCTCCTTGTGTCATTACAGTATTCAGTTAAAAGGCGCGGATAGGGCGGGTAAGGTAACGGTAGGAGCCGCCTGAATCGCGGTAGTCCTGCCTTCTCTCTATGTCCTGCCTGCTGCCGGGCGCGCCGTATTGATTGCCGGGGTAAAAGTTCTGATACCACCGCAAGGCCGGGTGGTCGGCCCTCTCCGAAGACCAGTAAACAGCATCCTTGAAGCCTCCCAAGCCCTTTAGATGCATTTTATACAGCATAGTAAGTTGGCTTTTGTCCGGCATAAACCAGTCCGCATAGCCGTTCAGTTTGTATCTGGCGCAGAGATTCATCGCTTCTTCCCACCCGGCAGGGGGAATATCCGCCGGCGCGGCTTCCAGATACCTCTTGCCGGCGGGGCCTATGCGGGAAAATACAATACCGCCGGCGGGGCCTTTATCGCCGATTTTGTAGTCGTCTCCCGCGGCCGTAATTTGCATATACCCCGCATTCCCCGCCGCGGCAGGGTCTTTTCCGTTTATTTGAACAACCTTCACCGTCATTGTGTCGCTTATGTCATCGATTTTTACGATAAAAGTAACGGGGTATATGCTGGAAGCCGCCCAAACGCGGGAACCTTCCATAATTTCGGGAATAGGACTAAACGCGGTTTGGGCGGTGGCGATGGTTTCTCCCCTGTCATTCAGCAGAGCCGCCGTTACCAAGACTCCATTGCCGGCGTAGCCGCCCAGCGGCCTTCCTGTAAGCGCCGCAAATTCCCGCTCAACCTCTAAGCCGGGGTAGCCGCCCTGCGGCCTTCC
>JAISQU010000012.1 GCA_031274005.1 Spirochaetales bacterium | reverse complement strand
TGCAGGATACCGTGCAGCAGGGCAAGAGGCCCCTAAAAGGCTCTTGGCGTATATACAGGCTACAGGGCCGAAATCCTTTTGGCGCAGCCAAAAGATTGAAGCGGAAAGCCCGGTTTTTTGCATGCCCAGGCAAACGCACGCGTGAGCGTATTCTGGATAACAGGTAACAGGGCAAGAGGCCCAAAAAACCTTTTGGCGTATATAAATGCTATGGGCCGAGTAAAAAAGGCGCACGGAAAAAATTGGTGCACCCGTGTGTGCCTGTCGCAAGGCCGGCATTACTAATCCGGGTAAAGGTTAGTCCTGCCACTGCAAGACAGGATAGCCGTCGCCGCCCATTTTCCATATTGTTGAGAAGTCCCAGCCAAGCGTATCCGTAAAAACGTTTTGCGTGGGCTTTGCATTGCAATCCGCGCCGTCCGGCCCGTTGGGATTGGATGACCACACGCCGCCTGACATGCCGCTGTTGGCGATATTATTTGAAAGGGTGATAGAATGAGAATTATTGTTAGAGCCTGTTTAATATCTTGCTCCCTCCCCCGGGCGCGCAAGGGATTGAAGCGGAAATCCTTTTGGTCTGCCAAAAGATTGGAGCGAAAAGCCCGGATTGCGGCGTTTTACGCCGCAAATGCGCCCGAATTCCGAATTATAAGGAGATTTTGAACAGGCTCTTAGACGTAATACGCTGTATATGCCTCCATTGAGAAGACACCTTGTTTTCTGAGTCTGTCAGGTGAAGTGCTTCACTCATGGCCGCGCAGGAGCTGATTCTTGGTTCAATCGTTTTACGCCGGCAAAAGCCTGAAAAAGATCCGGTTCATTCCTCGTTGGAATTTGAGAAGAACATCGGACTTGTAATTATTTTTGTGTAAATGATTGCGAATTGATTGAGGGCCGCGCCCCAATCCCGTATCGGTATTGTCCATTTTTTGGAAATGTTTTTCAAGCGCTACGGGTCTCCGCGCGAGTGTGTTACTCTTCCCTGTGAACCGCAGCGGACCTTTTTGCCCCCACTTTTTTATCGTCGGCCTCCATCTTCTGCGCCCATACCTCAATCTTCTTTTTGGTTGTCTCCGCGTTTTCCGCCTCGCCCAAAAGCGCGAAAAGCCGCCGCGCGGCCCCCAGATAGCTCAGCGCCAGTTTGAAATCGTCCAGCCGCAGGGTAGAAAGCTCGTACTTCTCGCGGTACCTGTCGCCGGCCTTCAGCAGGCTTTCCTTGACCAGGGCGAGGTGATTAAGCCGCGCCTCATATCCGGGAACCCGCGGATCCAGACCGCTTATCAAAGTTTTCATATTCAGCATATTTTTCGCCACCGTGGCAAACCGCGCCTCAAGCTCGACAAAAGACCACTTCCATTTCGAGTTTGCGCCAAAACCATCCTCCACCGCATTAATCGTAAAACCCAGCTTCTTTATCAAATCGTAGCGCTTCTCATCCTCAACGCCGGCAATCTCCTCGGCTTTTTCTTTATAATCGGAATACGGAACATCGATAAAATTCGTAACAACATCCTCAAGATAGATGATGCACTTGTAGCAAATCTTGCGCGCCTCATTCAGGTAATTCTCGTTCTTTATAGACAAAAGGCTCATGGAAATCTCATTCAGCAGAATATAATACGAAGCCAGATTCAGGTTCTCGTCAGCCAGCGAGAGCTTCTTGTAGGCGGCGGTGGCCGGGTCTTTTTCTACCAACGAAAGAAGATACTTCTCCCGCTTCAGAATAGTATCCAGAACCTGCTTATACTCTTTGACCTTTTCGAAATAATGTCTTTTTGCTTCGTTACTTATTTTGCCCATACAGAATACTTTTTCAGCAGTTCCTCCGCGTGACTTATTGAGGCGGCCCCTTCCGGCTCGCCCGAGAGCATACGTGCAATTTCTCTTATTCTTTGATTTCCGTCAATAGCTATAATATCGGTGAAAGTCCTGCCTTCATCGACTTTTTTTTCTACACGCAGATGCCCCTGCGCCTGGGCCGCGATTGAGGCAAGGTGCGTAATCGCCAAAACCTGCTTGGCCGCGGCAAGTTTTGCCAGAAACTCCCCCACCGCCACGGCGACCTCTCCGCCTATGCCCGAATCAATCTCGTCAAAAATCAGGCAGCCTATATCGTCCTGCTCCGCCAGAATTGTCTTTATGGCCAGCATGACCCGCGACAACTCCCCCCCCGAGGCGATGGCCTTCAGGGGCTTTAAAGGCTCGCCGGGATTCGGGGCAATCAGAAACGAAATATCATCCAGCCCGAAGGGGCCGCACACAGGCTTGCCCTGGGCCGACTCCTTTTTCGCCGCCGCAACACTGAAGCGCGTCCTGTGCATGCCCAGCCTCGCCAGGGCCGCCTCAATCTCCTTCTCAAGAGCCGCCGCCGCCGCCCTCCTTCTCTCCGAAATTTTCGCCGCCTCAGCCAGAAGCTCCTGCTCGCGGCCCCTGATATCCGCCTCCAGGCGGTCTTTCTCGGAATCAACATTTCGCAGCGCTTCCAGCTTTTCACGGGCCTCCCCGCCATAGGCCAAAACATCAGCCACAGTCGCTCCGTACTTCTTCCGCAGCTTGTGAATCAGCGCAAGCCGCTCCTCAATCGCCTCAAGCCTGTCAGGATCAAAATCCCCCGGCCTGCAGCCCTTAACAACATCGCTCACATCCTCAAGTTCGAAAAAAAGATTCTCAAGCCGCGAAAACGCCTGCTGCAGCCTCCCGTCAATAGCGGCCGCGGCCTTTACATCCGCAAGAGCCTTTCGGACAAAGCGCAAGGCTCCCCCGTTATTTTCCGCCAGATTCTCCACAGCCTCGCAAAGATGGGCGGAAAGCCTCTCATGCTCGTGCAGAATCTTCCGCTCCCGCTCAAGATCCTCTTCCTCCCCCGGCTTCAAAGCCGCCCCGTCAATCTCCTGCGCAGCAAAAGCAAGAAGCTCCATATCGCGCTCGCGGTCCCGCTGCGCCGCCAAAAGCTCCTCAAGCCTCCTGCGCAGCCCGGCAAGCGCGGAAAACCCCGCCGTAAAAGCTCCAACCCTTTCCTCCAGAGCCGCGTAGCGGTCCAGAAAACGCCGGTGATTCTCCGCCGAAAAAAGCGACTGATGCTCATGCTGGCTGTGAAGATCGACAAGCAAAGCGGCAAAAGCCTGGAGATCCGCAAGCGGCGCGGGACTCGCCCCAATAAAAACACTGCCCCGGCTCGCGCGCCGGACAACCCTGCGGATAACAAGAGATCCCTCCTCGGCGGCAATCTCCCGCTCCGCGAGCCAGGCCAGAGCGTCCCTGTTAGCCCCCACGCGGAAAACCCCCGACACCTCGGCCTCCTCCGCGCCCGCGCGAATAAGATCCTCGCCCGCCTTCCCCCCCAGAAGAAGGCTCAAAGCCCCAACCAGAATGGACTTTCCCGCGCCCGTCTCGCCCGTCAGCACGCAAAAACCCGGCGGAAAATTTACGGAAATATTATCGATAAGCGCGTAATTGCGGATATGCAGCTCTTCAAGCATCCGGCCCCCTCGACCATCCCAGCTTTTCCTTCAAAATCGTATAAAAATTGCGCCTGTCGGACTGAACTATGCCAATCCGCATATCCGCCACAGACGCGAAAACCGCATCCCCCTCTCTCAGCGGAAAAACATTCTGCCCGTCCGCCGTCAGAAGAATCTGCGCCCGCTGCCCCTCCTCGACCAGAAGCGAAACCTCCTCCGAAGCCGGAATCACCAGCGGCCTGTGCGAAAGACTGAAAGGGCAAATCGGCGCCATCTGCATCGCCTCCATCTCGGGGTGCAGCATAGGCCCCCCCGCCGCCGCCGAATACGCCGTTGAACCGGTAGGCGTCGACACAATAACCCCGTCGGCCCTGTAGCGCACAATAGGAAACCCCGACACAAAAGCCTGAAGCCGCACCAGCTTCGAACTCCCCCCCGAAGCAATCACCACATCATTGAGCGCCAGCGCGGAAAAAACCTCCAGCCCGCCGCGCATCACCCGTATCCGCAAAAGAACGCGCCGCCCAACCCGCAAAACTCCCTGCACATACTTCTCAAACGCGTCCTGCCATTCCTCCTTGGAAATCTCCGTAATAAAACCAAAATTACCCAGATTCACCGGCAAAATCGGAATATCCCTGCCCGCCAAAACCCGCGCGCTAAAAAGCACAGTCCCGTCGCCCCCCAGAGAAATAGCAAGATCATGCGCTCCAAACTCCGGAACCTCCGGCTTTCCCCGAAAAGAAAAAACCGTCGCCCGGAACCCCCGCGCATCCAGATACGAACGCATCTGGTCCAGCAAAGGCGCCGCCTCATCCTTCGCGAGATTCGCAATAATTAAAACTGTCGACACCTTCCGGCAACTCATTCTAAAGTTACTATAATAGCCCCCGTAAATCTTGGCAAGTAAGAGAATTCCGCGGGGCGCGCCAATTTTTTCCGTGCGCCTTTTTTGAATTCCGCTCCTGTTCGTATGTTTACCGGGCTCCGGGGTTAGAATCTCTGTGCGTATCCTCTTTCAGCGCGGCAGTCTCACCCAAAACTTCATTCCGCCGCCGGGAGCCGGCTCCGCCCCTATGGCGCCGCCGTGGGCTTCGGTTATGGCCTTTGCTATGGAAAGCCCTATCCCCAAACCGGGTTTCGACCGCGCGCCCGCGCCCCTGTACAAGCGTTCCCAGATGCGGGGCATATCTTCGGCGGGTATTCCGGGACCGGTGTCGAGCACTTCCAGAAGAATATGCTGCGGCTCTGCGTACAACCGCACGCTGATGAGCGCCCCGTCGGGTGAGTATTTTACCGCGTTATCCAGCAGATTCCCCACAACACGGCGCAGGCGCGCGGCGTCGGCCTGTATTTCGGCGGATCCGGCGTCCTGGCTGAACGTGATGCGTATGCTGCTTTCATCCGCTATATAGGAATACATTTCGATTAACTGCCGGCAGAGTTCCGCCATGTCTGTCCGCTCCCTGTTCAGCTTGAGGATGCCCGTCTGCGCCGCGGACAAATCCATGATGGCGTTCAGCTCCGTGATAATCCTCTCGGCTTCCTCAAGGCCGTCCTGCAGAGCCTCGCGCAAACGCCGCGGGTCCTCGGTCCCCTGAAGGGCAAGTTCCGCCATACCACGGAAGCGGGTCAGGGGAGTCCGCAGGTCATGGGCAACCGCGTCGAGGGTTCCCTGCATGCCGCGTACAAGGGCCTCAATGTGTTCGAGCATCCTGTTGAAAAGGGTAACCAGGTCGTGCAGCTCGTCATGAGCGCGGCCCTCGTGTATGCGGGCGGTAAGGTTTCCCGTATCAACGATATTCCCTGCGGCGTCCGCCAGCTTCTGAATGGGCGCGAGCATCCGCGCCGTGAGTATGGAACCGCCCGCGATGGAAAGGATGAGCAGGGGTATGAGCAGAATTGAAAAATTGCGCACGATGAGTTTTATCATTTTTTCAGTTCTCTCGGTGGAAACCCCTATCTGTAGAATATAGTCGTCTTCAAGGCGTATGTCCGCCGCAATCAGCGTATACTCGTGCCGGGGCGAGCGGATATACAGAATCCCGCCATCGGGTTTCAGGGTCTCCTCAAAAATATCTTCGGGAAAAAATCCCTTCCAGCCCTGAGGGAACATGAAAAAAATCGTCCGGTTCGCGCTGTCCGCCACGCGCAGAAAGTACGGCGTACCCTCAAGTTCCATCGAGCTCCCGTCCAGACCGGTGATAAAACTCTCGATGCTTCGGGTTTGTGACTTGGCCCAATATTCAAGCAGTTTGTGCTGAATAAACTGAAAGTCCGCCTGATCGAGAGAAGTCTTAACCGTATAATAAATACCGCCCAGAAGCAGAAGAGCGGTCAGCGCGAAGAGCACAGAGAAAAGGGCCGCGATGCGCACATTGATGCGCCGTATGCCCGCGCGTTTCGCCCGGCTGGCCGCGGCGGACCTCTGCCCGCCCACGCGTCCCGGGCCCTTATTCTTTTCGCAGGACATATCCCACACCCCGCAAAGTATGGAGCAGCTTTGCCGTCCCCTCTTTCTCGATCTTGTTCCGCAGCCGGAAAACAAGAACATCCACCACATTCGTCTGGGGGTCAAAGTCGTAGTCCCATATATGTTCCAGAATCATGGTCTTTGAGAGTACCTGACCGGGATGCCGCATAAAATATTCCAGAAGAGCGTACTCCCGCGGCTGCAAGTCTATCCTTTGTCCGCTGCGTGTTACCTCCCGCCGGAGGGGATCCATAGCCAGGTCTTCAAATTGCAGCCGGACCGGAGCCGCCTGCTGCGCCCCCGCGCGGCGGATAAGCGCCTGAATACGCACCAGAAGCTCTGCGAAGGAAAAAGGTTTTGTCAGATAATCATCCCCGCCTTTTTGAAAACCCAGAACGCGGTCATCCACGGAGTGTCTCGCGCTCAGAATAAGAATAGGCGTCAGAACCCTGTTATCACGCAGCCGGGAAATCATCTCAAGTCCGTCCATACCCGGAAGCATTATGTCCGCAATCGCGGCGTCGTAGGACCCGGACAAAAGGTACGAAAGACCATCCTCGCCCGTCTTAACGGCGTCCACGGCGAAACCCGCTTCCCGCAGCCCCTTTGTTACAAAGCCGGCTATCTTCTGGTCATCTTCAACAATCAGAACCCGCATAATATAATCATGTCATACCGGATTTAAAACCGCAAGCTGTTTGAGGGAGGGATGCCGGCGCTTACTTTTTCTGATTGGAAAAGGCATGGTTCATGGCCTCTCTCAGGAACCGGCAATCGCAGGTAAATAGTGTGAGACTTGCGAGAAACCCAACCGGGCCTTTCTGCCCCGAAGCGTTAACGGACCTGGTATGGGAGTACGATTTTTATCATATCTTTTTTCTATTGAGCCGGTTCCAAAATGACAACCGTAATCATTCGTGCGCATTTTTTGCGGCAAAGCCGCAAAAAAACGGGCTTTCCGGGGGTTCCGCCGCTGGCGCGGCCGCTTCGCGCCCCTTCAATCCCTTGCGCCCCACGGGCTTCAAAAAATGGTTTAATTTTGGAACTGGCTCAGTTCTTCAATATAAGAACTTACAAAAAACCAAATTGAGCGAAAACCGTAAAAACATATAAATTCGACAGTCTGGTTATGTGCAGCGGCCCGTTTTTATTCATTGCCAATATATTTTAATTCTTCCGGTATTACTCTTAAAAATTTTGTGTCTCGGGTCCATATTTTTGAATTGCTTCTTATTCCATGCATTAATATTATTGCATCTATTAACCCAACCCCTTTATCTAATAATTTATATTCACATGAATAGTTTCCCGCTGCTATTATTATTTCTTCATAATTGTTTTTAGGTGAATATTTCCAATAATTCATTATTATTTCTTTTTCATATTTTGTTTTTACCCCTTGTAATAATTCTCCAAATACACATTCAACTGCGAGAATTTCTTTTCTTTCCAATAAATTTGAAATTGCGGAATAATATTCCGGGTTATTCTTTAAAAATTCTATCCAAACCGTTGTATCAAGTATTATCATTTTTGCCGGTTAACTTCACGAATTTTTTGGCCGTCTTTTATAAATACTGGCCGCTGGGCTATTTTTTTATTAAGTTCTTTAATATTATAAATATCTATCCAGTCCTTTAAGGCGATTGTTAACGCCTCGGTAACGGTAGAACTTTGAGTA
>JAISQU010000005.1 GCA_031274005.1 Spirochaetales bacterium | reverse complement strand
ATTGAAGCGGAAATCCTTTTGGCGTAGCCAAAAGATTGGAGCGAAAAGCCCGGTTTGCGGCGTTTTACGCCGCAAATGCGCCCGAATTCCGAATTATAAGGAGATTTTGAACAGGCTCTAATAAACAGGCTGATAGACCGTGCCCCAAGATATGTTGACAAAGGGTATCCTATAGCGTATACAGGTAAAGTCGGTAACGCGAACAGGAGCCTCCATGAAAGCTTTTACACACGCGAAACTCATCCTGCCGGACACAATTTGTGAAGACGGTTTTCTTATCGAAGACAGCGGAGTAATCCGGGAGTCGGGCCAAATGAAAGATTTTCCCGGCGGCGGCATGGAAATTATTCCCTGCAAGGGGCTGTACCTTAGCCCCGGTTTTATCGACCTGCACTGTCACGGGGGCGGCGGTCATGATTTTATGGATGGTACGGCAGAGGCCATAGTGGAGGCGGCCCGGACTCATCTGCGGCACGGCACAACCACTATTTTACCTACAACCCTCACAAGCTCGGACGAGGACCTATTTCTCGCAATCGCGAACTTTCGCCGGGCCAAAGAGCTAACCGCAGATATGCCTTGTATGCCGGGACTGCACCTTGAGGGGCCGTACTTCGATATGGAGCAAAAAGGAGCTCAAAACGCCGCGTATATACGGCGCCCTGAGCCTGCTCATTATAACAAAATAATGGCCGCCGCCTGCGGGCTTATCCGCCGCTGGTCCGTCGCGCCGGAACTGGATGGCGCCCTGGAGATGGCAAAGGCCCTTGCCCCCCAGGGAGTAATGTTCGCCATTGGTCACAGCAACGCCACGTACGCGGAAGTTCAGGCCGCTGTGGACAGTGGTTTTACCCACGTGACTCATCTGTATTCAGGCATGTCAGGCATTGTACGCCATAATGGTTTCAGGGTGCTTGGAGTTGTGGAAAGCGCCTACCTTATTGACAGCCTCAGCGTTGAACTGATTGCCGATGGCATCCATTTGCCGCCGGAACTTTTGCGGATGATACTCAAATGCAAGGACAATGCCAAAATATGCCTTATTACCGACAGCATGAGGGGCGCGGGCCAACCTGACGGGCCCTCCATACTGGGCAGCCTGCAGGAAGGGCAGGAGGTAATCATTGAGGAGGGCGTCGCGAAAATGCCCGACCGCAGTTGTTTCGCGGGCAGCGTCGCTACCGCGGACCGGCTTGTGCGTGTTATGATAGAAAAAGCGGGGCTTTCTCTTCCCCAGGCGGTAACGCTGATGACAAAAAATCCCGCGAAAATATGCGGCCTTACCACGAAAGGGACTCTGGAATCCGGCAAGGACGCTGATCTTGCGCTCTTTGATGAGGGTATACACATCAAACAGGTTTACGCGGCCGGACGCAAAATAAATATTTAGCATGAATGTGTACGCATATGTGTATATGTATGTGTAAACGAGAGACATAAAAATTAAAAATTGATACGGAGGTAAAAGTTATGAATATTCACGTCGCAAAAACCGCAAAGGCAATGGGCGTGCAGGCTGCCGCTCACATCGCGGAGATCCTGCGAAAGACCATTGCCGAAAAAGGCTCGGCCCGGCTGCTCCTTTCTACAGGCGCATCTCAGTTTGAGACTCTCGCCGCTCTGATCAAAGAAAACCTGGACTGGCCCAGGGTAGAAATGTTCCATCTGGATGAATATGTCGGCCTGCCCGAAAGCCACAAAGCCAGTTTTCGCAAATATTTAAAAACCCGGTTCGTATCCAAAGTGCCCCTGAAGGCCGCCCATTTTGTTCAGGGCGACGCGGATGTCCCCGCCGTCATAGCCGCCCTGACCAGGGAACTCGCCAAAGCCCCCATTGATGTCGGAGTTATAGGAATAGGCGAAAACGCCCATGTTGCCTTTAACGATCCGCCGGCGGATTTTTCCACGAAAAAAACCTATATAGTCGTAACGCTGGATAAAAAATGCAAACAGCAGCAGGTCGGTGAAGGCTGGTTCGCCGCCCCCGCCGATGTACCCGCCAGGGCCATTACCATGACGGTATCCCATATTCTGAGGTGCCGTCACATTATAAGCTGCGTGCCCCACGCGGTTAAGGCAAAGGCCGTGCTGAACACCCTGACCCATACAGTGGACCCGGCTGTCCCCGCCAGCATACTGAAAACCCACCCCAGCTGGCATCTCTACCTTGACGCCGATTCCGCCGCCGGAATATTCCCTGTAAAATAAATTTCCGGTAATTATTCAAGGGTGAGGAAGCCCCCTGCGGCCGGGTTTCGCTTTTTCAGTTGGGTTTCCATAGGCCGGACAAATAAATGTATTTCGCCGGAATATATTTGAGAATGGGGTGCACCAATTTTTTCCGTGCGCCTTTTTTGCGAAGCAAAAAACCGGGCTTTCCGCTTCAATCTTTTGGCTGTGCCAAAAGGATTTACGCTGCAATCCCTGGCGCGGCCCAGAGGCTTCCGGTGATTTTGCACGGAAAAAATTGGTGCACCCTTGAGAATGCAGTCCCCTTGCCAATCCTCCCAACCCTGACTATACTGAGAAGGGAATGAGGGGTTTACTATGCCGGTAGAACAATACACCGAATCAATCGTCTTGCAGGAAATGAAATGCGCCTTGGGCGAAAATAAATTTGGCTTTTGTTTTCCGCAAGGCGATGTTCAGCAGGTTGGCAAACTGGAAAAAGCGCTCAAAAAAGCCGGGGGAAAACCCGCCGTCTGTACGCTGGAAGATTATACACAGGGCGGCAACGGGAAAGCGAAGCCCGAATATCTGATTACATTTAATAAACAACCTAAAACAATTATTGTGGTGGAGTGTAAAAAATCGGCGGCAAAGCATGTTTCTAAAAAACTAGATCGCCCCAGAGATTATGCTGTTGACGGCGCGCTGTATTACGCAAAGTTCCTGAAAAACGACTATAATGTCATTGCCATCGGTGTGTCCGGTACAAAAAAGGACGCCATAAAGGCCAACGCCTATTATTGGCGGAAAGGGTATGACGAATATACGGAATTAAAAAAAGCCCGTGATATTATTTACGAACCGGAAAATTATCTGCGCCTTGTGTCGGGCGAAGCGGTAAAAAGGGCCGTCTCTATAGAAGAAATACAGGAACTCGCCCTTGAAATGCACGAATCGCTCCGTGCGCTTGCGGTAACGGAACGGGCAAAACCGGTGTTTATAGCGGGTATTTTAATTGCTCTCAAGGATGAGGATTTTGTAAATGAATACGCCGGCGCGGTTTCCTTCTCGTCATTGCTCAACCGTCTGCGATATGCCATAAGCACTGTTTTGGAAAACAGCGATGTTCGTAAAGATAAAATAAAAGACATCAAAAGCCACTTTGACAGGATCGGCAGAATCGAAAAATTAAAGAACATTCCATTAGGGCATTACAATTCATTGAGCTGGTATATCGAAGAACTGGAAAAGAAAATAAAACCCATGCTTGATTTTGCGGATAACACTATTGACGCTTTGGGCATTTTCTACCACGAGTTTGTAAAATATTCCGGCGGAGACGGAAGCGGTCTTGGTATCGTTTTGACCCCGCAGCACTTGACGGAATTCATGTGCGACCTTGCGGAAGTGAATAAAAACAGTAAAGTTGTGGATATATGCTGCGGTTCGGGTACGTTCCTCGTAACCGCCATGAGTAAAATGTTCAAGCGCGCAAGCGATAAAGACATAACGGGAATACGCAATAATTCTCTGTTTGGCGTTGAAAGCGATGATGATATTTACACCCTCGCCATTGCCAACATGATTGTACGGGGCGATGGCAAATCAAACATTATTTTCGGCGATTGTTTTAACGCCGGCATGAAAAAAGAATTACAGGCAAAGAATATCGACATAGGGCTTATAAATCCGCCGTATTCACAGGATATAACGGAGCTTGAATTTGTTGAAAATATGCTGGATATTCTGGCGACCGGAGGGACGGGCGTAGTGGTTGTGCCCATGTCCTGTGCAATTGGTACGAAATTCAAGGAAACCCGTCAGCGGCTTTTCAAAAAACATACCCTGAGGGCTGTTTTTTCCATGCCCGACGATATATTTTATTCCAATAACGCGAACACCAATGTCTGCGTTATGGTGTGGGAAGCGCATAAGCCGCACGAGGCAACAAAGACGACATTTTTTGGCTATTATAAAGACGATGGTTTTGTGAAAGCAAAAAAATTGGGGAGGATTGATAAGTTTAATAAATGGCGCGGCATCGAAGAAGAATGGCTTAGGCTTTATCGTGAGCGGGAAACCAAAGAAGGGTTTAGTGTAAAAAAGGCCGTTACATGGGACGATGAGTGGCTTTGCGAAGCCTACATGGAAACCGATTATTCAGCGTTGACACAGGATGATTTTCAGGAAACGGTGAATAATTATTTGGCGTATCTGGTAAAATCGGAGGCTAAATGAAAATTTCGGACTTATTCACTTTGCATCAAGGCAACAGTTTTGAACTTATCAACATGGAAATAGATAAATATTCAGAATTTAATTTTATCGCTCGAACCAGTGAGAATAATGGCGTAACAGCAAGAGTAAAAGCAATAAATACCATTCCTCCATTTCCAGCCGGGTATATTACCGTAGCATTGGGCGGAAGTGTTTTATCATCGTTTGTTCAGCGCAAACCGTTTTACACAGGTTTTCACGTAATGGCGCTTGAGCCAAAAAAAGAAATGCGGTTAGAAGAAAAATTATTTTACTGTCATTGTATAAAAATGAACGCCTATCGTTACCGGTATGGCAGACAGGCAAACAAAACGCTGAAACATATAGAACTTCCCGAACTGCCTGATTGGTTAAAAACATATACAATAGATTATTCAAGAATTACAACTCGAATCAAAAAAAAAGAATTGCCGCTGGAGATTTCAAAGTGGAAAAAATTTAAAATAGGGAATATTTTCAATTTTAAAAGAGGGAAGGGAATAACCAAAGAAGAAATAGAAAATAATGCCGGTTTAATTCCCTGTGTGCAGAGCGGGGAAATAAATAGAGGTATTATTGGATATATGAGTTCAACATTTATTAATGATAAATTTCACGCATATATTCCCGCTCCATTTTTAAGTTTGGCGCGGAGCGGGACATCCGGGTGTGTAAATATTCAAAATAAAGACAGTTATGCAGGCGATAGTGTATATACGCTAAAATTAAAAGATAATGAAAACATGTATATTTATTTATTTTTGGAAACCATTCTCAATTTAGAGAGATATAGATATACATATGGCAGAAAAGCAGTTATTGAAAAATATATTGAACAATTTATATCGTTACCCGCAACTAGCGCAGGCGAACCTGATTGGGTATTTATGGAAAATTATATAAAAGCATTGCCATATTCTGACAAGATATAAAGCAGTTCTATAAACCCGCGGAGTCGGAAAATTCTAATGCTCTTATATTCCGGCGGCCTGCCTTTTAAAGGAGTCTTCCAGCACTATGGCCGTCATTGCTTCCACAACGGGTACGAGCCGGGGGCAGATGCAGGCGTCGTGCCGGCCTTCTGTGCGGATTTCCCGCTCCTTTGCGTTTATGTCCACTGTTTTCTGCGCACGGGAAATCGAGGGAGTCGGCTTTACCGCGACGCGGAACACAATATCCTGACCGGTAGAAATACCGCCGAGAATTCCCCCCGCGTTGTTTGACGCAAAGCCCGCGGCGGACATCCCGTCATTGTGGCTGCTCCCGCTCATATCCGCCGCGGCAAACCCCGCGCCGAACTCTATCCCCTTCACCGCGCCCAGGGAAAGCATCGCGTGGGCAAGTTGGGCGTCCAGTTTGTCAAAAACCGGTTCGCCAAGCCCCGCGGGCACACCCCGCGCCCTGCATTCAATAAGGCCCCCGGCGGAATCTCCTTCCTGCTGTAATACCCGCACACGGGCTTCCATTTCACGGGCGGCGGCGGCGTCGCAGGCGCGTAAAGGGTTAGCCTCGATAACCGTCTCATCAAAACCCGCACAGCTCACCCCCGCCGCCCGCAGTGTGTACGCCAGTACGCCGACGCCGCGGCCCGCGAGTATCTTTTTAGCCACAGCGCCGGCTGCGACCCGGCCCGCGGTCTCCCTTCCCGAAGCCCTGCCCGAACCGCGGTAATCGCGCAGGCCGTATTTTTTCAGGTATGTGTAGTCGGCGTGGCCGGGTCTGAACAAATCCTTAATGGCCGCGTAATCTCCTGGCCGGGCGTCGGTATTGTAAATCAAAAGAAGAAGCGGCGTTCCCGTTGTCCTCCCCTCAAAAACGCCGGAAAAAATATGAACCCTGTCCTCTTCCTTCCTGGCCGTTGTAAGGGAGGATTGTCCGGGTTTTCTGCGGTCAAGCTCTTTCTGAATATCCTCTTCGCTCAATTCGAGGCCCGGCATAACCCCGTCAATGACGACACCCACGGCCCCGCCGTGTGATTCCCCAAAACTCGTAATCCTGAAACTCCGTCCGAAACTATTGCCGGCCATGCAAACCCTCCATGATTTTTTCCACGCCCTCCCGCGGGGAAAGCCCGCGCATGTCAATGATCAGGTCCGCCGCCGCGCGGTACAAGGGGGTTCTGTACTCATACAGCCGGTGAAACGCGGCCTGCGGGTCAGACCCCTGCAGAAAAGGCGGAATACCCGAAGCCGCGATACGCCTGAAAAGGACATCCTCCTCTTCATCCAGAAAGACGTTCAGGCCGCGGCCTTGCGCGGCCGAGAGGGCCGCCTGGTTTTCTATTGTTCCCCCGCCCCAGGCCACTACCTGCGCGAACTGTGGAGCGCGGCCGCCGGTTTTGCAGATTTCCCGCAGTGCTTCGGCCTCCAGCGCCATGAAAGCCTCCCTGCCCTGTGTCCTGAAAATCTCTCTCGCACTCAGCCTTTGCCCTGTCTTTCGCGCGAACAATTCTTCGGCGCGCTCATCAAGGTCGGCAAATACCGCGTCCAGGCGCGGGGCCAAAAGCCGCCCCAGCGTGGACTTGCCGCAGTGCTTCATCCCCATAAGAAAAATCCGCGTCATTCTTTCATGGTGTCGAGCATTGAACCGGGAACATCCCCCGCCGTAATCGCCTCGTATGAACGGGTAACGGCCCGCTCAAAACCAGGCAGTTCCGTCAGGCCGGCGTCCCACAGGCGGGGGCTGCTGAGCACGCTGCGGACGGCGCGGGCATTGTCATTTCCATCGGCGCTTGTCCACAGTTTGCGGAAAAACTCAAGAACATCGGCGTCGTCCTTTATAAGATACTCGCCGCCGCCCCTGCGGCCCACAAGAGATCCCTCTCTCATCTGCGTTCCGCGGTAAAAAGCGATAAAAGCAGCCATGGCCCAGGACAAAGCTCTTGGGGCTTTTCCGAAAGCGGCGCAGTATTCCCGTATTGTCGGCAAAACCCGCGCCTTGAACTTGGCCGCGGAGTTCAGCGCAATCGATAAAAGATAATGCTGAATATAGGGATTCGCGAAGCGCTGCAAAACTTCATCGGCAAATTGTTCCAGCTCGTTTTTGGGCAGATCAAGAACGGGAATAATTTCGGCGGCGATGGCGCGCTTCATCCACGCGGAAATAACCGGATCGGCCATACACTCGCCCACGGTATCTTTGCCCGCCAGGTACGCGCCCATAACCGTCATCGTATGCGCCCCGTTCAAAATGCGCACCTTGCGCGTCCTGTACGGCGTCATATCGCGCGTCCACACAATCTGCATATCGCAGCCGGCCTCATCACCCGCGCCAAGCGCCCTGTGCAGGGGAAACTCTTCTTTGACGCTTTCCGGCCCCTCGATTACCCACAGGCGGAAAAGCTCCCCCGTATCGTAGAGGGCGTCTTCGTAGCCCGCCTGCTCCTGCAAGACCTCAATCTCGTCCCTGGGGTAACCGGTCATGATGCCGTCCACAAGCGTATTGCAGAAAACATTCGCCTCTTCCAGCCAGGCGGTAAACTTATCCCCCAGCTTCCATTCTCGGGCCAACTCGAAAACTATTTTTTTCAGGTTGTCGCCGTTTCTGTCAATAAGCTCGCAGGGAAGAAAAATAAAACCCCGCGATCTGTTGCCGCCGAAAATTTTCCAGCGCTCAAAAAGAAACCGTGTAACCTTTGCCGGAAAAGACGCGGGCGGGCGGGCGTCGAAACTTTCGCCTTCACGCCGCGCAATGCCGGCCTCGGTTGTATTTGAAATAATAAAACGCAGATCAGGGTTTGCCGCGCAGTCAAGAAAACCCGCAAAATCCCCATAGGGATTCAGCGCGCGGCTGATGGAAGAAATTACCTCGCTGCCGGTAAAAGGTTTGCCGCCGGAGAGGCCCCGCCGCAGCAGCGTATAAAGACAGTCCTGGCGCTCAAGCTCGCCCGCAAGCCCCTGCTCTATGGGCTGCACAGCCACGACCCGCCCGCCGAACACCCCCGCCGCGTTCATACGGTGAATCATCCAGTCCGCGAAACCCCGCAGAAAGCCGCCCTCGCCAAACTGCAAAACCCTCTCCGGCATAGCCTGGTCAAGAATACCGCGGGGGTCCAAAACCTCCGCCCTCGAGCGCACCAAAGCCTTCGATAATTTTGTCATCAGAGAGCTTCCCTTAACTCTTTATATAGCAAGTAATTAAACCTGCCGCCGGTCAGAATTGAACTGACGACACACGGATTTTCAGTCCGTTGCTCTACCGACTGAGCTACAGCGGCGTAATACCCTATGTTATATAACCCAAATTAACCAATATGTCAACGGGTTTTTAAAATTTTTTGTCCTTTTCATAAATTTTTCAAAAAATTTTGCCCCAATGTCGCATAATGTTTCGGCTGTTTACGACGTTTTGCCAGCCCTTTATACGGCCTTTGCATTGTCACAAGCCAGCGGTTGCTCTCCTTTTCCTCTATCGGCCGGTTCTTTTGCTGCTCCCGTGTCAGCTCGGTGTTTTTCCTTTCGACCCGGTTGAATCCCCTCTGGTCTAAGAGCCTGTTTAATATCTTGCCCTCCCCCGGGCGCGCAAGGGATTGAAGCGGAAATCCTTTTGGCGCAGCCAAAAGATTGAAGCGAAAAGCCCGGTTTGCGGCGTTTTACGCCGCAAATGCGCCCAAATTCCGAATTATTAAGGAGATTTTGAACAGGCTCTAACATACCGAGTACCAATCCCTCAGGGGTTACCGCAAGGCAGCTATGGATATTCACCCCCATCGTCTTATCACTGATATATCCGTTGCCTTCCATTTTCTGATGAGTATCATAATTGACCGATGTGGTGTCCTGCACCGCCAGTATGACCGGATGGCCTTCCATGCGCCGGATTGTCGCTGCCCGGTGAGCCTTCATTATTTCGCTTTTATCGAACTTTTCGTTGTCCAGCAGATTGTAGATGGCTTTGGCTTCGGCCCGGTTTGCGCTGCTTCCGTATATTGATTTCCGCGGGTTTTTCGATAAGGTTTCCATTGTCCGCCTGAACCGTTTCTCAAGCCGTTCTTCGTTGAAATCCACGTCG